>NZ_JBSGDZ010000001.1:0-165641 GCF_053602655.1 Sphaerisporangium sp. NPDC004334 | reverse complement strand
CGACCTGCTCGACCGTGAGGGCCTCGGCGAGCTGGGCGGTGGCGCCCTGCAGGCGCGCGGTGCGCAGGGCGGCGGCGCCGAGCTGGTCGGTCAACCGTCCCCGCATCTCCTCGGCCTCGCGCTGCGGCGTCACGTCGCTGTTGGCGCCCACCCACTCGACGACCCGGCCGTGCCGGATGATCGGGACGGCGCGCACCTCGAAGTGGCGGTAGCCGCTGGCCCGGGTGCGGACGCGGTAGCTCCACTCGAACAGGGTGCGGCCGCGCAGGGCCTCGCGCCAGGCCTCCTCGGCGGCCGGCCGGTCGTCGGGATGAACGGCCTCCAGCCAGCCGTAGGCGAGGTACTCCTCCAGGCTCTGGCCGGTGATGGCCCGCCACTGCGGGGCGTCGTCGACGACGGCCCCGGTGGGCGAGGCGATCCACACGAGCTGCTGCTGGGACTCCACCAGCGAGCGGTAGCGCTCCTCGCTGCGGCGCAACTCCTCCTCGGCGAGCTGGCGCTCGGTGACGTCCACGCCGAACATCGCGACCCCGGCGAGCGCCCCCTTGTCGCCGTGGATCGGGTAGAACGACAAACTCCAGTGGCGGAGCTCACCGGTGGCCGACATGCTGCGGTAGCGCTGGTCGTCGTGGACGACGGCGCGGTGCTCCTGGACGACCCTGCGCAGGGCGGCCTCGATGAGGGCCGACAGGTCGGCGGCGACGATCTCGGACGCCAACCGGCCGACGTGCTCCTCGGCGGCCACGCCGCTGGCGTCGGCGAAACTCTGGTTGACCCGCTGGATCCTGCCGGTGGCGTCGAAGAACGCGAAAGCGAACGGGGCCTCCGCCAGCAGGCCTGCGAACAGGGCGGGGTCTGAGATGTCCACACCCGACTCCCGGGGACGGGGCACGGAGGTTTCGGCGCTCATGGTCGGCACCTCCGTCGCGTGCCAGGGTCTCCCACGAGGCACATCTCCATAACTGTGATTGGTAGCGCGGAATCTGCACTACATCATCGGCGATGGGCACGCGCGGACGGAAGCCCCGGCCGCGATGCGGTCAACGCATCCTGTCAAAAACGCGCCGCGGTGTGCAGCAAGATCGGCCGACTTTCTCACCACGCGCATCGTGGCCTGGTCGGTCCGCAGCACCTCGGCCAAGCCTCCACCCCTCCGGCATCCGCGACCCTGACGGCGGCGCGAGGCGCCGCGACGGCACATGGCGCGCCCGGGACCGGACGCGTTTCGAAGACAGCTTCCCACAGGAGCGGCTCCGGGGTGCCCGATGTGCCGAACCCTTACGGCGGCAGGGGTTGACACCATCGCGAGAAAGGGTGGAATGGGAACCGCACGCCCCCTCAGAGCACTGGTCCGGGGGATGGATGTCCCCCGGCTCATCGGAGGATGCGAAACCGCCCATGCCTGCTCTAGCAACGCGTTTCACCGAAGGGACCGCCGACCGGCGGGGGACCGGCTCACAGGCGACCGCACCGCGTGAGCCCCGTTCTCCCGCGTCGGGGGACGAAACCGCCGTCAGTGCCCGTCTCCAGGACGAGTTCCTCGGAGTGCCCGTCGAGGTCGTTGACCGCTGTGTGGAGGACGTCGAGGCGTGCGCCGCGCATCTCGGCGTCGATGTCACCACGGCCGTCGTCGAGCGCATCGCCCGCGAGCATCTGCTGGCGGTGGCGAGCTCGGTGCCGCTGACCGACCGCCCGCCGAGCGGCGCGCACGAGCCCCGCGGATGACCTTCGCCGGCTCGGCGGGGTGACAACGCGGCCCTGACTGTAACAGCGGGGTCACCAGGGCGCGTTCCGTGCACCTTTCGGGCGCGGAATGCGAGAAGGTAAGGGCGTGAGCCGCCGACGACGACGAGACCCCCGGGGGACCCAGCCGCCGGACGACGTGTTCGCGGAAATGCTTACGGCGGCCCGCGAACTGCTCGCCGTCCGCAGTCCTCTGGACGCCGAGCTGATGGTCTCCGACATGCTGGGCGCCTGGTGGGGCCGCAGGCTGCGCCGGGGCGACGTGGAGGAGTTCCTCGGCGAGGGGCTGGTCGACTACGCCGCGAAGGCCGGCACGCCCGCCGCCCTCACGTTGCTGGTCGCCGTCGCCTATCTCGGCACCGCCCGTCAGGCCGCCAAGGCCGAGGGCGCCGCGCTGGCGCTCATGGAGTCCGACGTCGCCCGGCCCCGCTGGGCCGAGCGCGTTGGAGCGGTCAAACCGCGCGGCTGTTACGTCTCCAGGGACGCCTACGGCGACCAGGACACCGTGGTGTGCACCTTCGCCTACCGCGGGGCCCCTCCGGCCTTCCAGGGCCGCGACAGCGCCGCCTCCGCCGCCGTCTCCGCCCACGCCTCCTCCCACGGCGCCGCGGCCCCGGCCGGCTCGTCCCAGGGCACGGGCGCCGCCGCCCACGGGGCGTCCGCCGCCCAGAGCACGGGCGCCGCCGCCCAGGAGGCACCCGCCGCGCAGGGGGCGCCGGCCACTCAGGAGACCGCCGCCCAGGAGGCCGCCGGCCAGGCGACGGCCGGCCACGGGGCGGTCGCCTCCTCCGGCCAGGACGCCGCGACCGCGCCGCAGGCGCCGGCCCCTCCGGTGGAGCATCCCGAGGACGCCCACGCGCTGGTGGTGGTCGTCGACTACAACATGCGCGGCATGGCCCGCGACGCCTGGGTCTCCTCCCACGTGGACGAGCTGCTGCGCAAAGCCGCCGTCGAGGCCGCGGGCAATCCGATGCTGTCGTTCGAGGAGATCGAGCCGCAGCAGGCCAGGGCGCTGCTGGAGTTCGCGATGAAGGCCACCGCCGGGTCCCTGGGCCGCCGCAAGGGCCCGAAGCTCGTCAGCGACGGCTACAGCGCCTTCCACGCCTTCGCCAGGGCCCGCATCAAGGCGCTGCCCCCGGGCCGCAAGCGCCCCGCCCCGCTGCTCAGCGAGGCGCCCTACAGCCGCGACCGCCGGGCGATGCTGGCGGCGGAGTTCCTGGCCTCCGACGCCGCCGAGCACCTGTCGGACCCCTCGGCCGCCTCCCGGTGCGCCGACCACATCATCGACTACGGCTGCGACGAGGACTTCAACCGCCCGCTGCGGGTCAGCCCCACCAAGTGCGAGACCTTCCTGCTCGACTGGCTGCCGCGCAAGGTGCTGCTCAGCCCGGCCGAGCAGGAGGCCATGCCGCACGTCCTGCTGTCGTGGGTGCGCTTCGCCGCCGCCAGGACCGGCCTTCCCGAGGAGGGCGTGCGGGCGACGCTGGACGCCGTCTGGGAGGCCACGGGGCGCTTCACCGAGGCCTACCGCGACCCGACGACCTTCGGCCTGGACCGCTCCCTCGTGGAACGTCTCCTGCCCGACGGCGACCTTTCGGCCCTGGCGCGGCGGGCCTTCGCCTTCCCGTTCCTGGAGGGCACGCACGGCGACGTCGAGCTGTGGCGGCTGCGGCCCTCGGAGGACGCCGACCGCCGCATCCTGCTGGAGATCGACCACGCCGACGAGCGCGACCGCCCGGACTTCGCCGAGCACCTGGCCTGGCACGAGGAGATCGCCAAGCGGCTGTGGGACGGCGAGCCCGAGCAGCTGTGGGAGGCCGCGCAGCGCCTGCTCGACCTCGGGCACGACCGGCACGACGTGCTGCACGTCCTGATGGAGATCGCCGAGCGCATCGGCGACCACCCCGACGAGCTGGCCGCCGCCCTGGACGACATCGCCGACATCCCCGACGAACCGCCCGCCTGACCGAGGTGTGTCCCGGCCTCGGGGGCCGGGACGGGGCGATCAGCGCGTGAAGCCGATGTCGGCGTACCTGAGGGTGTAGAAGCCCGGGGCGCCGATGTTGGCCAGGGTCGCCTTGACCCCCCAGTTCTGGGGGCGCTGGTAGAGCGGCAGCACGTTGACCTCGCGCCAGATCAGCTTGTCGGCCTCGTTGGCGTCGCGGCGCGCCCGCACCGGGTTGAGGTCGGAGGACGCCCGGCGCATCGCGGCGTCGATCTCGGGGCTGCCCGACCTGCCGAAGTTGGCGTTCCAGCGCGCCTTGCCGTCGGAGGCCCTGGTGCGGTCGGCGTAGGTGGCGTAGCTGCTGGAGATCGGGAACGGCGTGCCGATGTAGGAGAACGGCGCGATGTCGAAGTTGCCGGGGATGACGTACTTGGAGAAGAAGTCGTCGCTCGGCACCGACTGGATGGTGACCGTCACCCCGATGCGGCGCAGCATGGCCTGGGCGAGCTCGGCCTCCGACTTGCTGAGCTGCAGCCCGGAGGGGATGACGAAGCGCACCGCGAGCTCCTTGCCGTCCTTTCGCCGGGTCGGGCTCGCCCTGCGCCAGCCCGCGGCGTCCAGCAGGCGCTCGGCCTTGGCCGGGTCGAAGGCGCCGAGTTCACCGGAGTTGTCCTGGTAGCCGACCTGGGTGTTCATGAACAGGTGGTTCTGCAGCGGCGTGCCCTTCCAGCCGAGGCCCTGCAGGTCGGACCGGGTGATCGCCGAGCGGTCCAGGCCGAGGACGATGGCCTGGCGCACCCGGGCGTCCGAAAGCGCGGGGCTCTCGGCGTTGAGGGTGAGGTGCCGGAAGTCGGGCCCCGCGGCCTGGCGGATGACCGCGCCCCTGGCCTGCGCCGCCCTGGCGAGGTCGGGCGCGGACGGGCCGACGTCAAAGACGTCCAGCTCACCGTTGGTGAACGCCCCGACGAGGGAGTCGGTGGCCAGCGACCGGTAGATGATCTTGTCGAGCTTGGCGCGCCCGCCCCACCACCGGTCGTCGCGGACGATCGTGATCGTCTTGGCGGTCAGGTCGAACGCCTGAAATCTGAACGGCCCGGCGGTCACCGGCACGCGGTTCAGCCAGCCGGTGTTGAAGGCGTCCGGCGTCGCGTCGGCCGACTTCGGATACAGCGGCCAGAACAGCGACTGCCACTCTGAGAAGGGCGTCTGGAAGGTGACCTGCACCTCGTAGTCGTCCTTGCCCCGGGCGACGCTCGCGATGTCCTGGTAGCCGGTCGTCGAGGCGACGTGGAAATCGGGGTTGCGGCCGTTCATGGCCTTCCACTGGGCCTCGTAGTCCTGCCAGGTGATCGGCCGGCCGTCGGACCAGCGGGCCCGGCGGTTGAGGGTGTAGGTGACCACCTGGCGGGGGTTGGTCGCGGTGACCCGGGCGTCGGTGACGTAGTCGGTGTTCGGGGTGGGCGTGGCGTTCTCGTCGGCGCGGAAGGCGGCGGGCATGAGCGCGTCGACGACCTTCTTGACCTCGGCCAGGTTGCCGTCGACGTGGTTGATGTTCCACTGGGTGGGGAACTCGGTGAGCCCCCAGTGCAGGGTGCCGCCGTCCTTCACCCGCTCGCGGGGCACCGGGTTGACGTCGAAGGCCTTCACGGACGCGGGCGCGCCCCCGGCGGCGCGGTGGCCGCCGTCCGCGCCGCCCCCGCAGGACGCGGCCGTGAGCGGCACGGCGACGGCCAGGGCGGCGGCCAGCGCCCGCCTGCGGACTGTTGTCACGTTTCCTCCCGATCTACAAGCTCTCGATACCGGCGCCGCCTCAGACGACGCCCAGCCTCTCCGCGTGGTGGCACGCGGCCCCGTGGTCGCCCTCCACCGGGCGGACCTCGGGCTCCTCCTCGACGCAGCGCTCCCGCGCCGGGCCGGCGAGGGTCGCGAACTTCGGGCAGCGGGTGCGGAACCGGCAGCCCGACGGGGGGTCGGCGGGACTGGGGAGGTCGCCTTCCAGCAGGATCCGGCGGCGCCGGCGCTCCTTGTCGGGGTCGGGGATGGGGACGGCGGACAGCAGGGCCTGGGTGTAGGGGTGCGCCGGGCTGCCGTAGACCCGCTCGACCCGGCCGATCTCGGCGATGCGGCCGAGGTACATGACGGCCACGCGGTCGGCGATGTGCCGGACGACGGCCAGGTCGTGGGCCACGAAGAGGTAGGACAGCCCGAGGCGCCGCCCGAGTCCGGACAGCAGGTTGAGCACCCCCGCCTGGACCGACACGTCCAGCGCGGACACCGGCTCGTCCAGCACGACCAGGCGGGGCGAAAGGGCCAAGGCGCGGGCGATGGCGACCCGCTGGCGCTGACCGCCGGAGAAGTGCTGCGGGTAGCGGGCGGCGTCGGCGGGGTCGAGGCCGACGAGCCCGAGCAGGCGCCGCACCCGTGGGCCGGTGTCGCGGTGACCGTGGGTGACCAGCGGCTCGGCCACGATGTCGTGGACGGTCATGCGCGGGTCGAGGGAGGCCAGGGGATCCTGGAAGACGACCTGCAGGCGCCGCCGGACGGCCATGCGGTCGCGCGGGGTGAGCGTCGCGGTGTCGCGGCCGAACACCGCGACGCGGCCCGCCTCGGGACGGGACAGTTCGAGGATCTCCATCAGCGCCGTGGTCTTGCCGCATCCGGACTCCCCCACCAGGCCGAGCGTCTCGCCCTCGCGGATGTCGAAGCCGATGCCGTCGACGGCCCGGACGGTGCCGACCCGGCGCCGGAACACGGCACCCTTCATCAGGGGGTGGTGCTTGACCAGCCCGGCGACCTCCAGCACCGCGGCCCGCCTCTCTCGCGGCTCCGCCGGCGCGGCCTCGACGCGCGCGGGGGCGGCGTCGCCCGCCGCGGGCCGGGCCGCGGCCTTCACGAGCGGGGCGCCGGAGGTCCCGTCGAGGTCGCCGGAGCGGTGGCAGGCCGCGCGGTGCCCGGGGGCCACCTGCGCCGGCGCGGGCTCGCTCCGCGCGCACGCGGCGACCGCCATCGGGCAGCGCGGCTCGAACGGGCAGCCGGGCGGCAACCGGGACGGGCAGGGCGGCGCGCCGTCGATCGGGGTCAGCGGCAGCCGCTCACCCGCGTCGAGGCGCGGCACCGAGCCGAGCAGGCCGATGGTGTACGGCATGCGGGAGCGGTGGTAGACGTCGCGGACGGTGCCGGACTCGGCCTCGCGCCCGGCGTACATGACCAGCACCCGGTCGGCGAAGCCGGCGACGACCCCGAGGTCGTGGGTGATCAGCACGATGGCGGCGCCGGTCTCGCGCTGGGCCTTCTTGAGGACCTCCAGCACCTGGGCCTGGATGGTGACGTCCAGGGCGGTGGTCGGCTCGTCGCAGATGACGACGTCGGGGTCGTTGGCGATCGCCATCGCGATCATCGCCCGCTGCCGCATGCCGCCGGAGAACTCGTGCGGGAACGCCCTTGCCCGCCGCCGGGGGTGGGGGATGCCCACCAGGTCGAGCAGCTCGACGGCCCGGTCGGCCGCCTGCCGGCGGCTCACCCGCTGGTGGACGCGCACGGCCTCGGCGATCTGGTCGCCCACGCGGTAGACGGGCGTCATGGCCGACAGCGGATCCTGGAAGACCATCGAGATCGCCCGGCCCCGGTAGGCCGCCAGGCGCTTCTCGGGGACGCCGAGCAGCTCGCGGCCGTGCAGCAGCACCGAGCCGGACACCGTGGCGTGGCGGGGCAGCAGGCCCATCACCGCCAGGCACGCGGCGGACTTGCCCGCGCCGGACTCCCCCACGATGCCCAGCACCTCGCCGGCCCCGACGTGGAACCCGACGCCGCGCACCGCCCGCACGCCGCCGAAGGCCACCTGGAGGTCGCGCACGCGCAGGACGGGGTCGTGCACGGCGGGCTCCGCCTCGCGCGCCCGCGAGACCGGGTCGTCCACGGCCCGCTCGCCCTCGCCTGCCTGGCCCGCCCCCTCTCGCAGAGCGGGCTCGGCGTCATCGGCCTGCCGCGCCCGCTCTCGCACGGCGGGCTCAGCGTCGCGCACGCCCCGCGCCCGCTCTCGCATGGCGGGCTCCACGTCGCGCACGCCCCGCGCCCGCCCGCTCACGTGGACCTCCCCGCGCCGGGGTCGAACGCGTCGCGCAGCGAGTCGCCGACCAGGTTGACCGACAGGATCGTGATGATCAGCCCGCCGGCCGCGAACCAGAACGTCCAGGGCGCGTACAGCGCCGTCTTGGACCCGTCGGCGATGAGGCCGCCGAGGGAGACGTCAGGCGGCTGAACCCCGAACCCGAAGTAGGACAGGCTCGTCTCGGTGAGGATGGCGGCGCTGACGTTCAGCGTCGCGTCCACGATCAGCAGAGACGCGAGGTTCGGCATGACGTGCCGGAAGATGATGGTGCGGGGCGGGACGCCCATGAACCGCGCCGCCTTGACGTACTCGCGTTCCTTGATCGTCTGGGTCATGCCGCGCACGATCTTGGAGGTGACCATCCACAGGAACAGCGCGAGCATGACGACGAAGAGCATCCACCGCCCGCCGGCAAACAGCGGCGACATGACCGCGAGCACCAGGAACGCGGGCAGCACCAGCAGCAGGTCGGCCACCCACATGAGCGTGCGGTCGGTCCAGCCGAGGAAGTAGCCGGCGAAGGAGCCGGCGAAGGCCGCGAGACCCGTCGAGAGCACGGCGACGAGCAGGCCGACGACCAGCGACTTCTGGGCGCCGCGCATGGTGACGGCGAACACGTCCGCGCCGGTCTGCAGGGTGCCGAACCAGTGGCCGGGCGAGGGCGGCTGCATGAAGGCCGAGAAGTCGAGCTCGCCGGCCGACCAGGGGCAGGCCAGCGGCCCGGCGAAGGCGAGCAGGAACATGGACGCCAGCAGCGCGAAGCCCGCGGCGCCCTGCCTGGTGCGGAAGAACCGCCCGGCCACCACCCGGCCCCGTGAGGGCGCGCGGACCCGCCCGGCCCCGGCCTCCCCCTCGGCGAACTCCTCCTCGCTCAGCGTCGTGGTCATCGGCCCACCCGCACCCGCGGGTCCAGGACGGCGTGCAGCACGTCGGAGGCCAGGGCGGCCAGCAGCACGGCCAGCGCCGCGAAGCAGCTGATCGCCGCGACGGTGTTGACGTCGTTGGTGCGGATGGAGGCCACGAGCTCCTCGCCCATGCCGTGCCAGCCGAACACCGACTCGGTGATGGTGGCGCCGACCAGCAGCGCGCCGAAGGTGAACGCGAAGTACGTCGCGGCGGGGATGAGGGCCGTGCGCAGGGCGTGCTTCACCAGGGCGGTGCGCCTGCGCAGCCCCTTGGCCATCGCCGTGCGGACGAAGTCGGCCTCCAGCACGTCGAGCATCATGTTGCGCTGGTAGCGGCTGTAGACGGCGACCTGGCCGACGGCGAGCGAGAGCGTCGGCAGGGCCAGGTGCTTGACCCGGTCGAGCAGCCCCGCGCCGGGGCCGCCCGCGAGGCCGGGCGTGGCCTCGCCGCTGACCAGGAACACCTGCGCGCCGAGGTGGTCGTTCAGCCAGATGGCGCCGATGATCAGCATGTTGGCGAGCACGACCGTGGGGATCGCGAGCACGGTGAAGGCGGCGATGGTGGACAGCCGGTCGAACCAGCCGTACTGCCCGACGGCCGCGGCGGCGCCGACGAGCACGCCGGCGACGCTGCCGAGCAGCAGGCCGAGCACCACCAGCCGCAGCGTCACGCCGAGGCGCCGCCCGAGCTGGGCGCCGACCGGGTCGCCGTTCCAGGTGCGGCCGAGGTCGCCGTGCAGCACTCCCCCGGCCCAGGTGAGGTAGCGCCCCAGGAGCGGGGTGCGGTCGTCGAGGTTGTGCGCGCGGAGCCGGGCGTCGATGACCGCGGCGGGCGGCCGGGGGTTGCGGCCCTCGTAGTTGGACCGCGGGTCCAGCGCGACGGCGGCCAGCATGTACGCCAGGCTCGCGGCCACGGCGATCAGCACCGCGTAGTTCACCAACCGGCGAAGCAGGAATCCCGCCATCGCCCCCCTTCCGCCGACTGCCGAGGCGTGCCGGATCGCGCACCGTGAGGGATGTTCCGCGTCCCTCCGTGCCCATCCTGCTACATGGCGTAACCATCCGGTGACAAGAAAGTCGTCAATCGGACCAGGTGTCGGCCGCGGGCCACGGCGGGCGGGCCGTCAGGACGGCGCGCGTGCGGCGGTGAACCGAGGACGCGGGCCTCGTGGGCAGGCCCGCGGGGATCAGCGGTCGGCCAGCTCGTCGACGGCGGTGCGCACGTCGGCGCTGGTGATGGTGGTGAGCTCCTCGGCGCTGGCGGTGCCGCCGCGCCCGGCGAGGCGGACGTCGCGGCCGAGCGCGGCCCGCTCGAACAGCGAACGGGCGAAGCGGCCGTTGCCCAGACCGTCGATCAGGCCCTCGGCGCAGACCCACGCGAACACCTCGGCCAGGTCGCGCCGCGCGGAGTCGTCGAACCGGTCGCCCGACTCCTCCGCCAGCAGCGCCGCGATCTCGGTGAGCTCGGCCGCGCTGTAGGAGGGGAACGTCACGCGCTGGTTGAACCTGCTGGCCAGGCCCGGGTTGGTGGCCAGGAGCCGCTCCATCTCGGAGGCGTATCCGGCCAGGATGACGACCAGCCGGTCGCGGTCGTCCTCGGCGCGCTTGAGCAGGGTCTGCACGGCCTCGGCGCCGAAGGCGTCGCCGCCCTGGTAGCCGCTGTTGACCAGGCTGTAGGCCTCGTCGATGAACAGCACGCCGCCGAGCGCCCGGTCGACCAGCTCGTTGGTCTTGATCGCGGTGGCGCCGAGGTGCTGGCCGACCAGGTCGGCGCGGGAGGCCTCGACCACGTCGGGCCGCGAGAGCAGGCCGAGCGCGGCGAAGACGCGGCCGAGCACGCGGGCCACGGTGGTCTTGCCGGTGCCGGGCGGGCCGACGAACACGAAGTGCCGCATCTGCGGCGGCGCGGGCAGGCCCTGCTCCTGGCGCATGCGGGCGACGCGCAACTGCGCGGCGATGGCCCGCACCTGGCGCTTGACCGGCTCGAGGCCGGCCATGCGGTCGAGGTCGGCCAGGGCGTCGGCGAGGCTCGGCGTGGCCTGGTAGCCGCGGAACCGGGCGGTGATCTCGTTGAACGCCTTGGTCAGGTCGGCCGTGGTGGTGGTGAGGAGGTCATCGCGGCTGGGCGAGCCGCCGGCCCCGACCACGCGCACGTCGCGGGCCTGCGCCGCCGCCTCGACCAGGCTGCGGGCGAAGCGGGCGTTGCCCAGTTCGTCGATCAGGCCGCGCCGGTGAACGTCCTCGAACAGCCCGTGCAGCGCCGCGGGGGCGTCGGCCTGCAGCCGCTCGCCCCGCCGGGCGCGCAGCAGCTCGACGATGCCGACCAGCTCGGCCGGCGAGTAGGTGGGGAAGTTGACGCGGGTGGAGAACCGGGACGACAGACCGGGGTTGGAGGCCAGAAAGGCCGACATCTCCTTCTCATAGCCCGCCAGGATGACGATGAGCCGGTCGCGGTCGTCCTCGGCGCGCTTGAGCAGGGTCTGCACGGCCTCGGCGCCGAATCGGTCGTGCTGGCCCTCCCCGGAGTTGACCAGGCTGTAGGCCTCGTCGATGAACAGCACGCCGCCGAGCGCCCGGTCGATCAGCTCGTTGGTCTTGATCGCGGTGGCGCCGAGGTACTCGCCGACCAGGTCGGCGCGCTGGGCCTCGACGACGTACGGGGTCTCGAGCAGGCCGAACGCGTAGAAGATCTTGGCGACCGTGCGGGCCACGGAGGTCTTGCCGGTGCCGGGCGGGCCGAGGAACACGAAGTGGCGCATGGGCTGCTCGGAGGCGTACCCCGCCTCGGCGCGCAGCCGCGAGGCCTCGATGGACGCCGCGATCGAGCGCACCTGCTCTTTGACCGGGTCGAGGCCGATCATGCTCTCGAGCTCGCCGAGGGCGTCGTCGACCGAGATCGGCGGCGGCGCCGAGCGCTCGGCGCCGCCGTCACGCTCGGCCGCTCCGTCCCGCACGCGCTGGCGCGCCTGCGCAGGGGCCTCGGGGGGCGCCGCCAGCCGCTTGCGCGCCTGCCGGGCCTGGACCAGGCGGTAGACCAGCACGGCCACGGCGACGCCGTACGCCGCCCACGTGGCGGCGTCCGCCGAGAAGGTGGCCACGGCCAGGCTCACGAGGGCGGCGGCGCCGAGGGCGGCCATGGTGGTGATCCACGGCGTCACCCACCTGATGAGGTGGGCCGCCACGCCGGTCAGCACGGCGAGCAGGACGAACAGGGTGGGCAGCAGGGAGTGCGGGCTGACGTACTCGGCGGCGACCATCATCAGGGACGACCACGCCACCACGACCAGGACGGTCGCGGCGGCGCGGGGATAGCGGAGCGTCAGCTCGCCGTAGCCGAGAAGTAACAGAGTGGTGGCGAAGGTGGAGAACGGCGACCAGCCGAGGAAGACGGCGAGCACCATGGCGCCTATGAGGACAGCGCCGAAGATGACCCGTCTCGTAGCACGGGAAAGCTGGAAATAACGGAGCCGGACGTGCTCGAACGCATCACGGGCCGCGGCGCGCCCCGCCGGCCGGGCCCTGTCGGAGTCCCGCATTTTGCCTCCCCGGTCGCCTCCCGGTTATACCGCACCGGGGCCCCGAGCGCGCGTCCCGCGCCGTGCCCGCCACGACGCGCCGCGTTCACGCCCCCGCGCATGGCGGCGCGCCCCCGTCGGCGCGTCGCGGTGCTCGCGACGGCACGCCGGCGGAGGCGCGCGGGTGGCCTTCCGCCCGGCCGGGGCCGGGCGTTCTCGGGGCGGGGCGGTCAGGCTCCCGCGTAGAGGCGGTGCACGAACTCGGCGAGCTTGCTGTCGGGCAGTTCCTTCGCCAGGTCGGCCTCGCTGATCATCCCGACGATGCGGTGGTTCTCGATCACGGGCAGGCGCTTGATCTGGTGCTGCTCCATCTTCATCAGGGCTTCTTCGATGTCGCTGTCCGCGGACACCCACACCAGCCCGTGGGCCAGTTCGCCGGTCGTCGTCCGGTCGAGGTCCTTGCCCTCGGCGCAGCACTTCACCACGATGTCCCTGTCGGTGATGATGCCCTTGAGCCGGTCGTCTTCCCCGCAGATGGGCAGCGCGCCCACCGCGAGATCGCGCATCATCTGCGCGGCCGTGCGCAGGCTGTCGTGCTCGCCGACGCACTGGGCGCCCGGGTGCATGACGTCCTGAGCCCGCTTGTCGCTTTGCGGTGTGCTCATCGGTACCCCCGAAGGATGCTGGATTTCTACCTATAAGTAGGTATATGTCCAGATCTCGAGACCGTCCCAACCCTGCGCACGGGTAACTTAACGGAAACTTCGTCCCCCGCGAACACCCCGACGGCCCCGAGCCGGGCGGACGCCGGCGACGCCCACGAGGTCACGGCGCCTGCGGCGTCGGGACCCCGTGGGCTCACGGGCGCCGGGGAGCGGGCCTGGCCTCGTGGCGGCCGGGGTACTCGCCGACCAGGACGTGCTTGGGCGTCACCCGGAGCACGTTCTCGGCGGGGTCGGCCAGGGCGATGCCGCGCACCTCGGTCCAGAACCGCCGCCCGATCGGATCGGCCACGAAGACCGCCACCCGCGGGTCGCGCTCGGCCGCGGCCCAGGCGTCCTCGGCGGCGATCAGGCGCAGTTCCCCCGACCGGGTGACCGAGGTGACCGCACCGACGGCGAGGGTGCGGGGGCCGCCCGCGTCGGTGTAGGACAGCACGACGCCGCGGGAGTAGGTGAACGCCCGCCGCACCTCCGGGCTCAGCGCGACCGACGGGCCCGCGTCCCCGGGCAGGCGGGGGCCGCAGCCCTCGCACATGATCAGCGAGGCCCGCCACGGCCCCGCCGACCCCCGCCACCACGCCCGCGCGGCCCGCGCCGCGAACGCGAGCACCACCACGACCAGCGCCGCGGCGACCGACCACCACGCCCACGCCCCGTCCGATGGCCGCAGGCCCAGGGCCGGCACGGCGCCCGCCGAGACCAGGGCGGCGGACGCCGCGAGCAGGAACGTGAGCGCCACCGCCAGTCCCCGGTCCTCGCGCAGGATCTCCCTCAGGCGCGAGCGCAGGCCGCCGCGCCGGCGCACGTACAGCATGGCGATCGGCACGCAGGCCCCGGCGAGCGCCGCGCGCGGCTCGGCCGCCACCGCGGGCAGCAGGGCGAGCAGGACCACCAGGAACCACAGGCGGGCGGCGATGATCCACAGGGTCACGTCGGTGTCGCGCCGGCCGACGCGTTCGGGGGGGACGGCGGTGAACTCGGCCAGCGCCCGCACGGGCCGGCCCTGCCAGGTCTCGGCGAACGCGCGCAGGCTGGTCACCGCCACCCCGTTGAACAGCACCAGCCCGAACAGTCCTGCCCAGAAGCCGCCGACGACGTCGTCCCAGCGGACCATCTCGGGCGCGCCGGCCGCCGCGACCAGGGGGACGACCTCGTCGGCGAGCGTCCACGCCGGCAGGGTGAGCAGCGCGGCGGCGTACGCGGCGACCGCGAGGACCGTCACCGACACCGCGACGCACAGCCACAGGTCGCGGGCGAGCATGCCCGGCACGTACCGCCACACCGTGATCTGGCGGGCCCGCCGCACGGTGACGGCGGCCGCGAGGAGCAGCACCGCCGCGCCGCCGATGCGCGCCTGGTCGCGCAGGTCGTACCAGAAGGCGAGGACGGCGACGGCCGCGAGGCAGAGCGCCAGGAGCAGGCGCACCTGCCTGGCCCACAGCTCCAGGGCGCGGCGGGCCAGGCCGGTCTCGCGGGGGTCGACGCTCCACACCGGGTCGTGGTGGTCGCGCGGGCGGCCCCAGCGCAGGTGGGCGAGCCCGAGGTTGACCCGCGCCCCGGGGTGCTCCTCCTCCCTGCGCAGCGCGGCGTGGTAGGCCGCGGTGGCCTGCCGGTGGTCGCCGCGCAGCAGGGCGAGGTCGCCGATCAGCACGTGCGGGTCGGGTTGCTCGGGGGCGAAGCGCACGGCGTGCTGGGCCTGGCTCCAGGCGTCGCGCCATCGGCCGGGGAGCCTGCGCAGCGCCGAGCCGAGCCGTAGCCGTGCGGCCCAGGAGCCGGGTGCGAGCCGGACGGCGTCCTGAGCCGCTACGACCGCCTCGGAGTCGCGGCCGAGGCGTTCATGGGCGAGACTCACCAGCCGATGCCCCCACTCGCCGTCGGGGTCGCGCGCGACCGCCTCGCCGGCGGCCTCCAGCGCTCCCTCGGGCAGGTCGCGCGCCAGCCGGGCGACGGCGACGACGCACCAGGCGCGGGGATCGGAGCGATCTCGCGGGGATGGCACCGGTAAGGGATCTGACTCGCTGGCGTTCCCCACGCCGTCATGGTCCGTTGCGGATCACCGATTGCCTAGATGCCGGACATATACCTATAGCTCTCTAGAGAGGTCGGCGCCGCCCCACCTTGATCACCAACCCCAGAGGCACCTCCAGGGCGGAATGTCGCGAAGGTCGGCATAGTCCAATAGCCACCGTTTCACCGCAATCGTTCGGCGACCAGGGGTCCAGGACGCGGTGAGTCAGGGCCATTGTCACAACCCGCTGAACTATCAACCGAGATGGCCTAAGCTGCCTCGCATGTTCTGCGGGCGAGAACCTTTCGGCTGATCAATGACCGTTCTGGGCACCCGGCCAGGGAGCCGTGCCAGAGGCACGACCATAGACCATCAGGCGAACCGGTGGTCGGTGCTCGCGTTGCTCTGTTTCAGCCTCCTGTTGATCGCCGTGGACGCCACGGTCCTGCACATCGCCGTCCCCGCCCTGACCGCCGCCCTGGAGCCGTCCGCGGTCGAGCTGCTGTGGATCATCGACGTGTACTCGCTGGTCGTCGCCCCGCTGCTGGTGACCTTCGGCACGCTCGGCGACAGGTACGGCAAGCGGCGGTTCGTGCTGGCCGGTTATGTCGTCTTCGGCGCGGCGTCGCTCGCGGCCGCCTTCTCGGGCGGTCCGCTCGCACTGATCCTGTCGCGGGCGCTGCTCGGCGTCGGCGGCGCGATGATCATGCCCGCCACGCTCTCGATCATCCGGCAGGTGTTCACCGACCGCCGCGAGCGGGCCATCGCCCTCGGCGTCTGGAGCGCGGTCGCCGCCGGGGGCGCCGCCCTCGGCCCGCTGGTCGGAGGCGTCCTGGTCGAGCACTTCTGGTGGGGCGCGGTCTTCCTGATCAACGTCCCACTGCTGGTGGTGGCGCTGCCACTGGCCGCGCGCCTGCTGCCCCGCTCCGACGGCGACCCCGGCCACGGCTGGGACGCGCCGAGCGCCGCGCTGTCCACACTGGGCGTGCTGTTCCTCGCCTTCGGGCTGAAGGAGCTGGGGCACGGCGGGACGGTCGGGACGGCCCCGGCGGTCGCCATCATGATCGCCGGCGTCGGACTGCTGGTCTGGTTCACCGCGCGCCAGCGCCGCCTGGCCCGGCCGTTCCTGGACATCGGGCTGTTCTCCCAGCGCGGCTTCGCCATCGGCGTCCTGTGCGTGCTGCTGGCCGTCTTCTCCCTCGTCGGGCTCCAGCTGATGCTGGCGCAGTACCTCCAGCTCGTGCTCGGCGACAGCCCGCTGCGGGCGGGGGCCCGCATGCTCCCCCTCATGATCGCCGCCATCGCGGGCGGCCTGTGCGCGGCCCACCTGCTGCAGCGGTTCGGCCTGCGGGCCACCATGACGGGCGGCCTGGCCCTCGCCGGGCTGGCCCTGGCGCCGACCCTCCTCTGGGGGGCAGAACAGCATCCGGTGATGCTCTGCGTGTGCTTCGCCGGCATCGGCTTCGGCGTGGAGGTCGCGCTGCTCGCCGCCTCCGACACGATCATGGCGTCGGCGCCGGAGTCACGCGCCGGCGGCGCGGCGGCGATCGAGGAGACCGCCTACGAGCTCGGCGCCGGGCTCGGGGTGGCCGTCCTCGGCACCGTCACCACCATCGTGTACGCGCCCGGCGTGGCCGCCGTGCCGGGGGTGGCGCCGGCGGCCATGGGCCAGGCCAGGGAGTCGCTGGCCTCGGCCGCGCACGTCGCCCGGGAGGTGGGCGGGCCCGCGGGCGACTCGCTCATGGACGGCGCCCGCGCGGCCTTCGTCACCGCCCTGCACTCCACGATCCTGGTGAGCGTCGCCCTGCTGGCGGTCACCGCGATCACCGCCCTGGTCCTGCTCCCCCGCCGTCCCTCCCCGGCCCCCGGCCCCGACCGCGAACGCATCCCCCTCTGACCCGGCCGGCCCGCGACCCGGCGACCGGCCCACGGCCCCGCCGTCCCGCGCCCCGTCCCGCGCCCGCTTCCGCGTTCCGTCGAGCCCGTCCGTGCGCCGCTCCGGCGCGCATGTCGGGGGCGATACAGGGCAATTGTCTGTGCAACGCCGACCGACCCCAGGAGAATGGCTACCGTGAGACGAACCCTCCAGGATCTCGCCGCGCTGGCCGCCCGGCTGGGCGTCGGCGGCATCTTCTTCGCCAACGGCTGGCACAAGCTGGAGTTCGGGCTGACCGCCACCAGTGAGCAGTTCGCCCGGATGGACGCCCCGGCCCCGGGCATGTGGGCCGCCACCACCATGCTCATCGAGCTCATCGGAGGAGCCCTCCTGGTCGCGGGCCTGGCCGTCCCCGCCTGCGGGCTCATACTCTTCGCCGAGGCGCTGGCCGTGTTCGTGCTGGTCAGCGGGGACACCGGCCTGCCGCTGACCGGCGGGGACATCAACCTCATCGTCGCCCTCGGCTCGGCGTCGGTGCTCCTCGCGGTCGTCGGAGCCGGGCGCCTGTCGGTCGACCACCTGGTCGTGATCCGCAGGCGCGAGGCCGAGGCCGCCGACGAGATGGCCGCCGACGCCGAGGCCGACCATGTCATCGCCTCCTGGCGCGAGACCGCGCGCCCCGCCTCGTCCTCCGGCGACGCCCCGGCCCCCACCGCGTCCGGCACGGGCGGCGACGCGGGCGGCGTCAAGCAGGCCGCCGTCCAGCGCCCGGCCGTCAAGGACGCGAGCGCCAAGGGCCCGGTGACCTTCCCCGAAGGCCGTACCGGCACCGGCGACACCGGCGGCACCCGCGACGCCGGCGGCGCCGGCGAGGTGACCGCGCCCCGCAAGGCGCGGCCGCGCCGCCCGGCCAAGCCCTCCGACGACGCCGAGGACATCACCACCGACGCCCCGTCCACCTCCACCAGAACCGACCGCCTGGTCGCGGGCGGCAGGAAGACCACCACTCCTTCCGACACCGACTAGCGTGACCGCGAACCTCCAGGGCGGATGATCAGCCTCGGGCGAACTCTGCGGTCATAAGAGGCGAATGGGGGCGAGGATGGGCGCATGCGCCTGCCCGGCTGGTTCGCCGAACGTGTCGAGCCCACCTCCCCCCATCAGGAGCTGCGCGTCTCCACGCTGGAGCTCTTCTTCGACCTGGTCTTCGTCTTCACCGTCACGCAGCTCACCACGCTGCTCGTCGACGGCTTCGCCCCGCAGGCCCCCGCGCAGACCGCGCACGGCGGTCCCGTCGAAGGCGCGGTGCGCGTGCTGCTGGTCTTCGGCGTCATCTGGTGGATGTACTCCGGATACGCCTGGCTGACCAACACCGTGCCGCCCGCCCGCCCTGCCCGGCGGGTGCTCATCCTGCTCGGCATGGCCGGATTCCTCATCATGGCACTGGCCATCCCCCGGGCCTTCGACGGCGGCGGGTGGGCCTTCGCGCTCGGCTACCTGATCATCGTGCTGGTCCACGCGGGCCTGTACCTCCAGGCGACCGCCTCGTTCGTCCGGGTCATCCCGTTCAACCTCGCGGCGACCGCACTGCTGTTCGCGGCCGGCCTCGCCGACGGCGTCCTGGTCTACCTGCTCTGGGCGGCGGCCATGGTGCTGCTGTGGGGCAGCCCGTACTTCATCGGGCAAAAGGGCTTCCCGCTGCACCCGGCGCACATCGTCGAGCGGCACGGGCTGCTGGTGATCGTGGCGCTCGGCGAGTCGGTGGTGGCCATCGGCATCGGCGCCCACGGCGAGGTGAGCCCGGCCCTGCTGGCCGCCGCCGCGCTGGGGCTCGCCCTGGCGGCGTGTCTGTGGTGGAGCTACTTCGGCGGCGAGGACGACGCCGCCGCCGAGCACGCGCTGGTACAGGCCGAGCCGGTGCGCCGCACCCGGCTCATCCTCGGCGCCTACTTCTACGCCCACATCCCGATGCTGCTCGGCATCGTCGGCGTCGCGGCGGGGGTGAAGAACGCGATCGGCCACCCGCTGGACCACCTGCACGCCGGCCCGGCGATCGCCCTGGCGGCGGGCGTGACGCTCTACCTGGCGGGCGACACGATGTACCGCCGGGTGCTCGCCCTGCCCGCGCGCCCGCTGCGCACGGTGGCGGCGGCCGTCGCGCCCCTCACCATCCCGCTCGGCCTGTGGTCCTCCATCGCCCAGCTCACCGCCCTGGTGGTCATGCTGTGCTGCGCCCTGGCCGCCGAGCACACCGCCGCGTCCCGGGATGCCGCCACCGGGTGAGCGGCCTGGGCACGGTTCAGAGCGCGGGGTGGTCGGACGCCGCCGTCACGCCGGACCGCGGTGCTCGCCGAGCGGGCCGCGGCCGGCGCGCACCGCCGGTCAGCCCTTCGTCGGTGCGGTCGCCGAGTTCGCGAGGGGCGGGACGGGACCGGGGGCCGTCGTGCTCTGGCGGATGGTGAGCCGGGGCGGCAGCAGGGTGGCGTCGGGGACGGCGCCGCCCTCCAGCTTGGCCATGAGCAGGCGGACGGCCTGGTGGCCGACGTCGGCCGCAGGAATGAGCACCGAGGTGAGCGGCGGGCTGGCCCGTTCGGCGACGTCGTCGGGGCAGATGGCGACGACCGAGACCTCCTCGGGCACCCGCCGGCCGAGCACCCGCAGCGCGCCCAGCACGTGGCCGACCGCGGCCTCGTTGTGCACCACGATGCCCGAGAGCCCCGGATGCTCCTCCAGCAGGGCCTTCACGGTCGCGCACACCTCGTCGAAGCTCTCTTCGCACGGCCGGGCGATCGCCGTCGCGCCGTGCTCGCGCCCGGCCTCGGCGAAGCCCTCCATGGTGCGCTCGGCGTAGCCGGTGCCGCGCTGGTAGACGACGTTCGGCGCGCCCAGCAGCGCGATCTCGCGGTGGCCGAGGGAGGCCAGGTGCTCGGCGCAGATCGCCCCCGCCTGCGCGAAGTCCAGGTCCACGCAGGTCAGCCCGGAGGCGTCGGCCGGGAAGCCGATGAGCACGCTCGGCTCCTCCAGCTCGCGCAGCAGCGGCACCCGGGGGTCGTGGATCTCCACGTCCATCAGCACCAGGCCGTCCACCAGCGCGCTGGCGGCGACCCGCCGCAGCCCGTCGGGCCCCTCGTCGGCGGTCATCAGCAGCACGTCGTGGTCGAACTGCCGGGCGGTGGTGACGACCGAGGTGGCGAACTGCATCAGGACGGGCAGGTGCATGCCGGCGCGCAGCGGCAGCACCAGCGCGATGACGTTGGACCGCTTGCTGGCCAGCGCCCTGGCGCCGGCGTTGGGGTGGTAGCCGAGCGCGCGGACGCTGCGCATGACGCGCTGGCTCGTCGTCGCCGAGATCGCGCGCTTGCCGCTGAGCACGTACGAGACGGTGCTCACGGCGACACCGGCGTGCTTGGCGACGTCGGCGATGGTGACCGTTCTCAACGAGCGCTCCCCGTGACCTGCCGGGTGAAGCGGAGCTCGCTCACCGTGACCCCCTCGTTCTCGAACACGACATGAAGATCGTGCACTCCCGTCGCCCCGGCGAGGGGACAGGTGACCGTGGCCAGGTCGTACCTGTCCCGCGACGGCGCCACCGACACCGCGCCGATGACCTCGCCGTACAGCGGGTCGTCCAGCCGCAGCGTCAGCACGCCGCCCTCGGTGCTGGAGACGGCCAGCAGGCAGTCGGCGGCGCCGCCGGCGAAGTCGACCTCCCGGAAGGCGATCCACCCGCCGGGGTCGGTGCCCCGGACCGCGTCGCCGCCGGAGCGGGCGGCGTCGCACAGCACGATTCCGTCGTACTCGTCGTTGTCGGCCGCGTCCAGGGGGCGGGCGTAGGGGTCGCGGGCGGGGATGCGCTCGCCGGCCACCGTGAAGTGCGCGCACAGCCGGATGTCGCGCGCCGACGCGCCCACCTGGACCTTGTGCGGGGCCTCCTCGACCACGAACCTCCCCCGGGTGACGTCCCAGAACGCCAGGTCGGCGACGTCGACGGACAGGGTGAGGGTGCGGCTCTCCCCGGGCGCGAGCCGCACCCGCTCGAAGCCGCGCAGCTGGCGCAGCGGCTGCTTGACGCGCGAGCGCCGCTGGTGGGTGTAGAGCTGCACGACCTCGGTGCCGGGGCGCAGCCCGACGTTGGTGACGGTCACCCGCACGTGCAGCACGTCGTCCGGCGCGAGGGCGGACGAGGACAGGCGCAGGTCGGAGTAGACGAACCGGGTATAGCCGAGGCCGTGGCCGAAGGGGTACAGCGGCGTGCCCCGGTAGTACAGGTACGTCGAGTCGGTGGCGATGATGTCGTAGTCGAACAGGTCGGGCAGCTCGCGGGCCGACCTGTACCACGTCTGGGTGAGCCTGCCGCCGGGGTCCTCGTCGCCGAACAGCACGTCGGCCAGGGCGTTGCCGTACTCCTGGCCGCCGTGGGCGGACCACAGGACGGCCGGCACGTTCTCCTGGGCCCAGGTGACCGCGAACGGGTAGCCGCTGCTGAGGACCAGCACCGTACGGGGGTTGGCGGCGTGGACGGCGCGCAGCAGCGCCTCCTGCGCGGGCGGCAGGGCGAGGTCGGCGCGGTCCTCGGTCTCGCGGCCGTTGACCAGCGGATGGTCGCCGAGCACGACGACGGCGACGTCGGCGGTGGCGGCCAGCTCGGCGGCCGCCTGGGCGCCGCTCTCGACCATTTCCAGGGTGAGCACGGCGGCCGTGTCGGGGTCGTCGGTGAGCCGCAGGACGCCGTCGGGCGCCAGCCCGACGTGGCGGCCGGTGGAGATGTGGCGCAGCGCCAGGGTGCCGCGGGGACGCTCGTCCAGCCGGAAGGTCTGGCGCACCTCCCAGCCGTTCGGGCCGGGCTGGTCGTTGACCAGCACGCCGTCGTCGCCGACCGACACGTACCTGCCGTTGGCGCAGGCGCGCAGCGCGTAGGCGCCGCCGCCCCAGTCGAACAGGTCGAACCAGGTGGCGCGGGCCTCGCCCGCCGGGGAGACGGCGAGCGGGCCGCCGGCGAAGTGCTCGGCGGCCGTGACGTGGCCTCCCGCCGCGTTGAGCGCGACCCGGTCGACGCCTTCGGCGAAGGCGGTGACGCACCGTTCGGCGAGCCCGGCGCGGGCGGTGACGGCGTAGGGCAGCGTGCCGCTGTACCAGTCCTCCATGAGCGTGTCGGCGAGCGGCCCGATGACCGCGACACGCTCGGGGGCGCGCAGGGGCAGCAGGCCGTCGTTCTTCAGCAGGACGATGGACTGCGTGGCGGCCCGCCGGGCGAGGGCCTGGTGCCCGGCGCTGTTGACGATGTCCTCGGTGATGCCGTCGTAGGGGGTGGCGGGGTCGAACTCGCCGAGGCGGAGGCGGACGGCCAGCGCGCGGCGGACGGCGGTGTCCACGTCGTCCTCGGCGAGCAGCCCGCGCTCCAGCGCCTCGGTGATGTGGCCGAGGGTGGCGGCGGGCCGGTCGTCGTCCTGGGTGAAGCTGTCGGTGCCGGCCTTGATCGCCGCCGCGTAGGCCTGCGGCAGGTCGTCGTGGTAGCCCTGCAGACCGGCGAGGTTGCCGGGGGCGTAGGCGTCGCTGACCACCAGCAGGTCGTCGCGGGTCCAGGCGCGCACGACGTCGTTGATCAGCGGGCTGAGCATGGCCGGGCGGCCGTTGACCAGGTTGTAGGAGGGCATCAGCGAGACGGCGGCGCCGGCCTCGATCGCGGGGCGGAAGGCCCGCAGCTCGTACTCGCGCAGCACGCGGGGCGGCAGGTTGCTGGAGGTGACGCAGCGGTCGGTCTCGTTGTTGTAGGCCAGGAAGTGCTTGAGCGTGGGGGCGGTCCTGAGCGTCGGATGGTCGCCGCGCAGGCCCCGGGAGTAGGCGGTTCCCATGACGCCGGTCAGCCATGGGTCCTCGGAGTAGCCCTCCTCGTTGCGGCCCCAGCGGGGGTCGCGCAGCGGGTTGACGACGGGCGCCCAGACGTTGAGGCCCGCGCCGGCGGGGTCCTTGTGGTGCATCGCCACCACCTCCTCGCCGGTGGCCGCGCCCACCTGGCGCACCAGGTCGGGGTCCCAGGTGCTGGCCAGTCCGATCGCCTGCGGGAAGACGGTCGCCGGGCCGAGCCAGGCGAGCCCGTGCAGGGCCTCGGTGCCGGTGCGGAAGGCCCCGACGCCGAGCCGGGGCACGGCCGCCTGGTACTGGTGCAGCAGGCCGATCTTCTCCTCCAGCGTGAGCCTGGCGAGCAGGTCGGCGACGCGCGCCTCGACCGGCAGGGCGGGATCGCGGAAGGTGCCTGACACCGGTTCGTTCATCTGGGACCGTCCTTCGCTCACCGAGGTGCGTTTCGAAGCGCTTCGACGCCGAGCGTCTCTGGTGGTCGAAGCGCTTCGACGCGGCCGGGACGTCCAGGCGTATCGAAGCGCTTCGACGGTGTGCACGAAGATTTCAGCAGCGTTACATCCGGGGTTCTCCTGAAGAGTGCCGCTTCGCGGCCTTTGGGTCAAGAGTCCTTCGTGAGTCAGCCCTGGGCGGGCAGGCGGCCGGAGTCCACCGAGTCCAGCAGGCGAGCGGCCGCGCCGAGCGCCGCCGCCCCGTAGCCGAGGGTGGAGGCGACCAGGCGGGTGCCGCCGGCCTCCGGGGCGAAGCTGCGGCGGACGAACTCCTCGCGCGCGGCGGGCAGCACCCACGGCGCGAGGGCGATGTAGTAGCCGCCGAGGACGACCACCTCGGGGTTGAGCACGTTGGCGATGATGGACACGCCCTTGCCCAGCTCGCCGCCGATGGTGGCCAGGGTGTCCAGCATGAGCGGGTCGCCTCCGCGGGCGAGCCGCACGACCTCCTCGATCTCGGGCTCCAGCTCGGCGGGCGCGGCGTCGGGGGCGGTGCGATGGAGCACGGCCGTCATGCCGGCGACGGCCTCCAGGCAGCCGCGGCGCCCGCAGCGGCACTCGGCGCCCGAAGGGTCGATCTGGATGTGGCCGATCTCGCCGGTGAAGCCCTGGCCGCCGCGGCGCAGCCGGCCGTCCATGATGACGCCCGCGCCCACGCCGACCGCGCCGGTGAGGTAGACCAGATCCGCCGCCCCCCCGTGCGGGCCGAAGCGGTGCTCGGCGAGCGCGGCGAGGTTGGCGTCGTTGTCCACCAGCACGGGGAAGCCCGGGTCGCGCAGGGCCTTGGCCAGGTCGCCGGCCAGGTCGACGTCATGCCAGCCCAGGTTGGGCGCGATGCGCACCGAGCCGCCCACGTCGACCAGGCCCGGCACCGCGACCGTCAGGCCGAGCACCTGGCGGGCCTCCTTGCCCATGCGGCCGAGCACCCGCCGGGCCAGGGCGGCGACCGCGGCGACCGCCTGGTTCGGGGTGGCGGTCGCGCCGGGGAAGGACCGGCGCCACGACAGCAGCTCGGTGCCCGCCAGGTCGACGGCGACGGCGGTCAGGTAGTCGACGTTCACCTCGATGCCGATGGCGGCGTAGGGGGAGCCGTCCAGCACGAGCATGGTGGCCGGCCTGCCGACGCGGTTCTCGGTGAGGCCGGTCTCGCGCAGCAGCCGCCGGTCGATGAGGTCGGCGACCAGGCTGGACACCGTGGCCTTGTTGAGCCCGGTGGAGGCCGCGATGTCGGCCCGGGAGCAGGGCGCGTTCTCCCGCACGAACCGCAGCACGACCGCGAGGTTGGTGGCCCTGACGTCGGCGAAGTCCGCCGGCTGAGGCCCGGTGTGCGTATTGATCAAAATCAGCCCCGTTCCCGCTGAGCCCCGGTGGGCCCATCATGCCGCATCGTCGAGCCGCTGGTCATACCTCGCCCTCGCCCTCCCTCGCCGGCCGCCGTCACCAATCCGTGACCGGCGGCCCGGGGGAACGGCCGGGCCGTCCCTTGTGGCGCCCGGGCCCCTGGACTAATTTGTTTGGTCATCAGACGAACTAACTCTACCCCGGGGCCCGCCACTCCCAACACCCGACCCTTCACACACCTGGCCCGACCTGAAGGAGCGCCGTTGACACCCCCCGTACTAAGCGCCGCACACCCCCGCGAAGGGAGCCTCCGATGACATCTCCCACTGACGGCGCGAGCGCCGGCACCCATCCCAGCCGCCGGGGGTTCCTCGGCCTGGTCGGCCTCGGCGCGGCCTCGCTCGCCGGAGGCGGCCTCGTGGCCGGCTGCTCCACCCCCTCCGGGCGCAGGCCCGGCAGCGGCGGCGCCACCGCGGCCGCGGCCGACAAGCTGAAGTCGCTCACCCCGTCCTACGTGCCCTTCCAGGCCGTGAAGCCGGACGTCCCCGGCACCGTCTCCAACCTGCTCGGCGTGCCCGACGTCGGCGGCGGCTTCCTGAAATACCCCGCCACCCTGGCCGACGCCGTCCCCGGCACGGCCGGCAAGGGCGGCTCCTACAAGGCGATGACGCCGCTGTGGGGCCCTCCCCCGCCCGGACTGTCGGAGAACGCCTACTTCCAGGCGTGCAACGCCGACATCGGCGCGACCATCGACTTCCAGATCGCCGACGGGATCACCTACGTCGACAAGGTGACGGCCCGGCTCGCGGGCGGCGACATCCCCGACCTCATGGTCATCCCGCAGTGGGAGATCGAGAAGATGGCCGACTTCAACCGGGCCGTCGACCAGGCGTTCGAGGACCTCACCCCCTACCTGCAGGGCGACAAGGTCAAGGCCTACCCGATGCTGGCCAACCTGCCCAGCCCCGCGTGGGGCTTCTCGGTCTTCAACGGCAAGCTCATGGCGGTGCCCTTCCCGACCGACCCGTTCCCCTTCGCCCTGCTCTACCGCAAGGACATCTTCGACCAGCACTCCGACTGGAAGATGCCCACGACCGCCGACGAGCTGTTCGACCTGGGCAAGGCGATCACCGATCCCAAGGGCAAGCGCTGGGCGTTCGGGGACATCCACGAGATGGTGTGGCCCGTCTTCAAGGTCCCGCAGGAGTGGCGGCTGGAGGGCGGCAAACTCGTCTACAAGTACGAGACACCCGAGTGGGAGGCGTGCGTCGCCTTCATGCGCAAGCTCTTCCAGGAGGAGCTCATCCACCCGAACGTGGTCAGCGCCAACCGCGGCGCAAACGAGAAGGACCTGTTCGCCTCCGGCCAGATCGTCATCTACCGCGACGGCCTCGGCGCCTGGCACGAACTGCTGCAGCAGCACCGCGGCAAGAACCCGAAGTTCGCCATCGAGGCGATGCCGCTGTTCTCCCATGACGGCAGCACGCCGATCATGTACCACAACAAGCCGGCGGGGATCTTCACGTTCGTGAAGAAGGGCCTGGGCAAGGACAAGATCGCGGAGCTGCTGTCCGTCCTCAACTGGTGCGCCGCCCCGTTCGGCACCAAGGAGTACGAACTGGCGACCTACGGCGTGGAGGGCAAGCACTTCACCCGGGACGACAAGGGCGTGCCCCAGCTCACCGACCTCGGGCGCAAGGAGGCACAGCCGTCCTACGTCTTCCTCGGCGGCAGGCCCATCGTCGCCGACTACGTCGCCTTCCCCGACGCCGTCCAGGGCAACATCGGATGGCAGAACGCGTCGTTCAAGTACATCGAGAAGACCCCGCTCGACGGCATCCGGGACCAGCGGCCGTCCCGGATGGCCGGCCTGCAGATCCCCACCGAGGACAAGTTCACCGACATCATGCGCGGGCGCCGGCCGGTGAGCGACGTCAAGCAGATCGTCGCCGAGTGGCGGCGCGACGGCGGGGACGAGGCGCGCGAGTTCTACATGAAGGTCCTGCGGGACAACGGCCGTGCGTAGCCGCCCGACAAGCATGGCGAGCGCGACGACCGTGCGCGACGTCCGAACGGGCCGGCCCCGGCCGGGCGGGCGAAGGCGGCCGGAGTGCTGAGAAAGGCCACGGAGACCGGCCCGGCGGGTGACCTGACCTCACCCGCCGGAACCGGCACCACTAACAATGTCCGCAACACCGCCTCCAAAGCAAGCCGGAACGGCAGGAAACCGGGCGGGGCCGCCGCCGATCCCGCCCGCAGGCCGTTGCCGAGCCGCCTCCGGCGGGACTGGCCGCTGCTGCTGATGACGTTCCCAGCGGCCGGACTGCTGCTGGTCTTCCACTACGTGCCGCTGCTCGGCAACGTCATCGCCTTCCAGGACTACTCGCCCTACGTCGGCTTCAAGGACAGCCCGTTCGTCGGGTTCAGCAACTTCCAGTGGCTGCTGGCCGACCAGAGCTTCTGGGACGCGACGCTGAACACGCTGAGCATCACCGCGTTCCAGCTCGTCTTCTACTTCCCCGTGCCCATCGCGCTGGCCATCCTGCTCGACAGCGTCGTGCGCCCCCGCCTGCGGCTGCTCATCCAGGGCATCGTCTACATGCCGCACTTCTTCTCCTGGGTGCTGGTCGTGACGCTGTTCCAGCAGATGTTCGGCGGGGCCGGGCTGATCTCGCAGATCCTGCGCGACCACGGGCACAAGGGCGTCGAACTGATGACCAACCCCGACACCTTCCTGCTGCTGGTCACCGCGGAGACCGTCTGGAAGGACGCGGGATGGGGAACGATCATCTTCCTGGCCGCGCTCGCCGCCATCGACCAGAACCTGTACGAGGCGGCGGCGGTGGACGGCGCGAGCCGCTGGAAGCGGATGTGGCACATCACGCTGCCCGGCCTGCGCCCGGTGATCATCCTGCTGCTGATCCTGCGCCTCGGCGAGGCGCTCAACGTGGGGTTCGAGCAGTTCTTCCTCCAGCGTGACGCGGTCGGCAGGGAGGCGGCGGAGGTCTTGGACACCTTCGTGTACTGGCGCACGCTGACCACCGGCGAGTGGAGCTACGGAGCGGCGGCGGGCCTGGTCAAAGGCCTGGTCGGGCTGCTGCTCATCCTGGTGGCCAACAAGGTGGCCCACCGTTTCGGCGAGCAGGGGATCTACAAACGATCATGACGACCACGACTTCGCGCCCGGCCTGGGACGAGGCGCCGCGCCTCGCCGGACGGCTGGCCAAGAACCTGACGCTCACGCTGATCGCGGCCTGCGTCGTCTTCCCGGTCTACATGGTGGTGCTCACCAGCCTGTCCACCCAGGAGACCGTCACCCGGGCCGGCGGGCTGGTGTGGGTCCCCGGCGAGCTGTCGTTCGCCGCCTACGGCGAGCTGTTCTCCGGCGGAGTGGTCACCCGCGCCGTCGTGGTCAGCCTGGCCGTCACCGCCGTCGGCACGGCGATCAGCCTGTCGGTGACCGTGCTGGCGGCCTACGGGCTGTCGCGGCCCGGCTCGCTGTTGCACCGTCCGCTGCTGTTCATGATCCTGCTGACGTTCCTGTTCGGGCCGGGGATGATCCCGAACTACCTGCTGGTCAGTTCGCTCGGGCTGATCGACAGCTACTGGTCGCTGATCCTGCCCGGGGCCGTGAGCGCGTTCAACCTGGTCGTGATGCGCGCGTTCTTCATGAACATCCCCGGCGAGATGACCGACAGCGCGCGCGTGGACGGCGCCGGCGAGTTCCGCATCCTGTGGCGCATCGTGCTGCCGGTCTCCAAGGGCGTCATCGCGGTCATCGGCCTGTTCTACGCGGTCGGCTACTGGAACTCCTTCTTCAACGCCGTGCTGTACTTGAACGACGCGAGCAAGTGGCCGCTGCAGGTCGTTCTGCGGCAGTACGTCCTGCAGGGGCAGTCGCTGGTGGTCGGCCAGACCAGCGACACCATCGCCGGCCATCCCCTGCCGCCGAGCCTGGCCATCCAGATGTCGATCGTCACGGTCGCGCTGATCCCGGTGCTGTTCGTCTACCCGTTCGTGCAACGCCATTTCACCAAGGGAGTCATCATCGGCGCGGTCAAGGGGTGATGATGTGCGGATGCGAGCGAGAAGAAGACCTCTGACGGCCGTCGCCGCCTGCGGGTTGCTGGGCGCCCTGTCGCTGCCGGCCTGCGCGGCCGTGGCCGACGGCGGCCACGGCCGCCCGGAGCCGCACGTGATCGGCGGTTACCGTCACCTGGTCGTCATCTACGAGGAGAACCACAGCTTCGACAACCTGTACGGCGACTGGGGCCCGGTCGGCGGGCAGCGCGTGGACGGCCTCGGCCGGGACGCCGTCCGGGTCAGGCAGGTCGCCCAGGACGGCACTCCCTACCGCTGCCTGGCCCAGAACGACGTCAACCTCGCCACCCCTCCCCTGGCGGGCACCTGCCAGGACGCCGCGCACGGCGTGGCGGCCAGCCACTTCGCCAACCGGCCGTTCACCATCGACGACTACATCGGGCCCGAGGACAGGACCTGCCCGGCGCCGGGCGTGTCGGCCCCCAACGGCGTGCCGGAGGACGCCGACGGCGCCGAGCCCGGAGGCTGCACGCGCGACCTGGTGCACCGCTTCTACCAGGAGCAGTACCAGATCGACCACGGCCGGCAGGACCGCTACGTGACCGGCAGCGACGCCATCGGCCTCACCATGGGCGTCTACGACACCCGTGAGCTGCCCATCTGGAAGTACCTGCACTCGGCCGGCGCACCCAAGTACGTGATCGCCGACCGCTTCTTCCAGGGCGCCTTCGGCGGCTCGTTCCTCAACCACCAGTGGCTGATCGCCGGCCGCGCGCCCGTCGACACCAGCGCGGGCCCGGGCGGGCCGAACGAGGGGCTGCACTCGGTGCTCGACGCCGCGGGGTTCCCCAACGCCGGCTACCCGCTGTACAAGCCGGCGACGGCGGTCAAGGACGCCCAGCTCACGCAGGCGTGCGGGCCCACGGCCAACCCGGCGTTCGCCTGCGGCGACTACGCGGTCAACACCGTCCAGCCGGCGAGCGCGCCGCACGGCGGCGGGGCGCGGCTTCCGCTCATCGACGACGCCGAGTACCCCAACATCGGCGACCGGCTCAGCGGCAAGGGCGTCAGCTGGGCCTGGTACTCCGGCGGCTGGGACGACGCGGAGGCCGGACACCCGGGCCCGCTGTTCCAGTACCACCACCAGCCGTTCAACTACTTCGCGGCGTACGCGCCCGGGCAGCCCGGCCGCGCGCACCTGAAGGACGAGACGGCGTTCGTCGAGGCGGCCGAGGAGGGGACGCTCCCGGCGGTCAGCTTCGTCAAGCCGTACGGCGCGGAGAACGAGCATCCGGGCTACGCCAGCGAGCCGAACGGCAGCGACCACCTGGTGGACCTGCTCAAGACCGTCCAGAGCGGGCCGCAGGCCAAGGACACCCTGGTGGTCGTCACCTACGACGAGTTCGGCGGCCAGTGGGACCACGTCGCGCCGCCCGGCAGGGACGGCCACACCCGCGGCGCCTCCGACCGGTTCGGGCCCGGCACCCGCATCCCCGCCCTGATCGTCGGCGGGTCGCTGCGGCACTCGGGCGTGGACCACACGGTCTACGACACCACTTCCATCATCGCCACGATCGAGCGAGGGCTGAGGCTGGCCCCCGTCGGCGTCCGTGACACCAAGGTCAACGACCTGACGGGCGCCCTGCGCGCCGCCGGTTCGCTGTGACCTCGGCGCCGGCCCTCTGGTGACACAGGGGGCCGGGCCACGGGCCGGTGGTCAGCGGGAGACGGCCCCGACGTGGTCGACCAGCTCGGAGATGCCCTTCTCGCGGGCGCAGTGAGCGCAGCAATACCAGTGGCCGCTGGCCTCGACACCGTGGCCGATGATGCGGCACCCGCAGTGCTCGCACACGGGCGCCATGCCCTGGATGGCGCACTCGAAGCAGTCATAGGTGTGTACGCCGCCCTTGGCATGCACTTCGAAGCTCATCTCATAATCATTACCGCATACTTCGCATCTAGCCATGATCTTCCTTTCGAGTCGACTTTATCCCGAAGTACCCAGAAAGGAGGCTCAACCCGCTAAGCCGGTCGATTCCGTACACACCTTTTGATGCACTCCGGAAAGCCGGGCACCGGCCCGGACGGCGTGCCGGATCGGGCCTCGCCGCCCGCCCGCTCCCCGTCGCCGCCAGGCGCTCCCGCAGGGCACCCAGGCGTGAGAAGCTGGTCAAAGTCCGGCAAAAGTGATGAGCACTCCCCCGCCATCGCGTTTCATCCGCATAATTGACGATCTACCGACGGACTTTCCCTAAGGAGAATCCCGATATGCCGGAGGCTTCGCCCCTCCTCACGGATGATCCACCCGATTTAGGCGGCTACCAGGTCCTCGGCCGGCTCGGCGAGGGGAGCAAGAGCACGGTCTACCTGGCGAAGGGGCCGGATGACGAGCACGTCGCGCTCAAGCTGCTGCACGCCGGCCTGACCGGCGCCGACCGGTTCCTCGCGAAGGTCGAGGAACTGCGGCAGGTGTCGGCCTTCTGCACGGCCCAGGTCATCGAGACCGGCCTGGCGGGCGAGCGGCCGTACGTGGTCAGCGAGTACATCGATGGGCCCACCCTCAGGCGGGCCGTCGAGCAGGACGGCCCGCTGCGCGGCCCGGCGCTGCACCGGCTGGCCATCGGCACCATGACCGCGCTCGTCGCCATCCACCAGGCCGGCATCGCCCATCGCGAGTTCGACCCCAGCAGCGTCCTGCTCGGCCCGGACGGCCCCCGGGTGATCGACTTCGGCATCGCCGAGGCCCTGGACGCCGGGGTCTCCAGCACGACGCGCTCGGTCGGCAGCCCGGCCTACCTCACCCCCGAACAGCTGGAGGGCTCGGCCGTCGGCGCCGCGTCCGACATGTTCGCCTGGGCCGCCACCATGCTTTTCGCCGCCTCCGGGCGCGACCCGTTCGACGCCGGCAGTATGTCCGCCACGATCAACAAGGTCCTGCGGGACGAGCCCGACCTGAGCGTCCTGGACGGCGACCTGCTCAGCCTGGTGGGCCAGTGCCTGTCCAAGGAGCCCGTCCGCCGCCCCACCTCCGGCGAGGCCCTCCTGCGCCTGGTCGGCCACTCGCAGATCCTCGCCACGGCGGAATCCATCGCCGCGGCGCCCGGCGCGTCCTCCCCGCACGCGGCCGACGCGGCGCCGGCGTGGCCCCCGGGCGACCTGCGTTCGGCGCCGCCCCCCGACCCGGCGTCCCGCGTGACGCTCCCTCCTCCAGGAAGGGGCGCTCGCCGGCGCCGCGCCCTGCTGCTCGCCGCGGGCGCCGTCGCCATCGCCCTCGTCTCGGGCGGCGCGGTCTACGCGCTGGTTCCCCGCACGACCGTCACCCCCGTCGCGCGCGCCACCCCGACGCCTGTGCCGGCGCCGTCCGCCTCGGTCATCCAGGCCTCGCCCAGCCCGCCGGCCCCGCCGACCAAGGACGTGACCCTCCCCGACACCAAGATCGAGCTGCACGAGAACCCGGCGGACCCGTTCCAGGTCAACGCCTACCTTCTCCAGAACATCGACGACAAAGTGCTGAGGACCTACGCCCGCGACGCCGGGACCGACACCTTCCGCAAGATCGCCGAGAACGGCGAGTTCGGCGATCCGACCATCTCGCCGGACGGCGCCTGGATCGCGATCAACCCGATGCTGAAGTTCGCGGCCGGAAACTACGACAACGTCGTCTTCCTCAACCGCAGGACCGGCGAGAGATTCTCCGTCGACACCCTCAAGCAGCCGCTGCGCGGGCTGGCCGGCGTGTGGAGCAGGGACGGCAAGCGCTACCTGCTCACCTTCTACCACTTCACCAAGAAGGAGCAGCAGTACCCCGGTGGCTTCGTCGTGGTTGACGTGACCACCCGCAAGGCCACCGTCGTGATGACCGACGACCAACGGGACGGGCTCGGCAACTTCGACTGGAGCCCGGACGGCGCGTACGTCGTCGGCGCCTACGAGACCAAGGGCAAGCCGAGGTTCGGACTGCGCTTCCGCGACCTGAACGGCGACGTCGTGCGCACCCTGCCGTGGGTGAGCCAGATCCCCGGGGCGGGGCTCTTCTCCCCCTCCGGCGCCTCCTTCTACAGCTACTGCCCGGAGTCGGAGTCGACGAAGGACACCAGCATCTGCGTGTGGAACCTCGCCTCCGGCAACCGCACGGCCACCATCCCGGCCTGGACCAAGATGTCCATCCAGGGCTGGTGGGACGAGCACCACCTGGTCCTGTACGACCAGCGCAAGGCCGACAGGAAGCTCGTCGTCATCGACTTCCACGGCAAGACCACCCGCACGCTGGCCGAGATCCCGAAGAAGGACGCCGAGGCGGTTCAGCTCCACTTCGGCCGGAAGTAGCGCGCATGAGCTCCACAGTCCCTCTGCGCCCCGGCGATCCGATCCGCGTCGGCGACTACGAGGTCACCGGCCGCATCGGTGAGGGCGGCCAAGGCTCGGTGTTCCTCGGCAGGACCCCCGCCGGCCAGTCCGTGGCGATCAAGGTGCTGCGGCCCGGCCCGGCGGGGCAGGACACCGCAGGGCCGGGTTCACCCGACCGGTTCCTGCGCGAGACCGAGATCCTGCGCCGGGTGGCCCCGTTCTGCACGGCCCAGGTCGTGGAGAGCGGCACCGCCGACGGCCGCCCGTACATCGTCAGCGAGTACATCGAGGGCCCCACCCTCCAGCAGGTCGTCGACGCCGAGGGCCCGCTGCGCACCACCCGCCTCCACCGGCTGGCCGTCGGCACCCTGACCGCGCTGTCCGCGATCCACCGCGTCGGGGTGGTGCACCGCGACTTCAAGCCGAGCAACGTGCTGCTGGGCCGCGACGGTCCGCGAGTGATCGACTTCGGCATCGCCCGCGTGCTGGACACCTCGGCGACCGGCTCGGGCGCGATCGGCACGCCGCCGTACATGGCCCCCGAGCAACTGGAGGGCGGGCTCGTCGAGCCGCCCGCCGACCTGTTCGCGTGGGGATCGACGATGGTCTTCGCGGCCACCGGGCGTCCGCCGTTCGGGATGGACTCGCTGCCGGCGGTCGTGAACCGCATCCTGCACCGCGAACCCGACCTCGGCGACCTCCAGGGCGACCTGGGCAGCCTGATCGCCGACTGCCTGTCCAAGGAGCCGGCCCGCCGCCCGGCCGCCCGCGACGCCCTGCTGCGCCTGCTCGGCGCCCAGGAACGGCCCGCCGGGACCGACCTGCTCTCCGCCGGCTCCGCCGTCGCCGCCGGCGCGACGCCGCCCCCGTCCCCTCCCGGCGAGACCTCCGCCCCATCCCCTCCCGTCGAGACGCCGGCCCCGGCCTCTCCCGGTGAGATCGTCACCGTGCCGGGCGCGGCCTCCGCCGGGCGCCCGGGGGTCGTCCGGCTCGCGGCGGGCGCGGCGGCGCTGGCGCTGCTGTCGGGGGGCGTCGTGTACCTGCTCGGCCGGACCGGCGACGCGGAAGGAGGCGGCGGCCCGGCGAGCCCGTCCGCCGGCTCGGTCAAGGCCGTCGCGGAGGCCACCGCCGCACCGGGCCCGGCCACCTCGGCCACGCGGCTGCCCGGTCTGAAGACCACGCTGCACGAGAACCCCGCCGACCCGGTCCGGATGTCCTCCTTCATGTACATCGGGGGTCAGTCGACGCAGAGCTACGAGCGCGACCCCGTCTCGGGCCGCTTCACGGCCACCGGCCCCCTACTCGAACCCGCGATGTCGCCCGACGGCAGGTGGACGGCCATGCTGCCCTGGCTGAAGGAGCAGACACCCCAGCCGTACGACTTCGTCCGGCTGGTGGAGCGGGCGAGCGGGCGGGAGTTCGTCGTCCGGCTGACCGACAAGCGGCTGCAGAACTACAACCCCCAGTGGTCCTCCGACAGCCGCAGGCTGCTGCTGACCACCTACGACAATTCGTCCGGAGTCAGGAAGCCGGTCGGGTTCGCCGTCGTGGACGTCGCCACGACCGCGGTGACACCGGCCACTCTCGACGCGGGGGGCGCGGACGGGGCGCCGGTGATGTGGGCCCCGGGCGAGAGGACCGTCGCACTGCGCTACGGACAGGGCCCGAGTGCCGGCCTGCGCTTCTACGACCTGCGCGGCAGGACCGTCCGCACCATCCCGGACGTGGGCGAGGCCTACGCCACGGAGAACGCCATCTCCCCCGCCGGAAAGTCGTTCGTCACCACCTGCCCCGACGCCTACGGCACCATGTGCGTCTGGGACACCGCGACGGGCCGCCGCCGCTCCTCGTTCTCCGTGCCGAAGTCGTTCCTCACCATCGGGTGGTTCAACGACGCCTACGTGATGTACCAGGACACCTCGAAGAACCCCCAGCAGATCATCGTCGCCGACCTGAAGGGCAGGACCGCCCGCGTGCTCGCCGACATCCCGGCCTCCGAGGACAACGGCAAACCCGGCACCTCCGTCCACCGCTTCACCAGACGCTAGCCGGGCGGGCACCGGACCGCCCACGTCCCGGAGCCTCGGACGTCGCACCGCCGAAAGCCCCCGGGCACACGCGCCGGGGGCCACGGTCACTCACGTGAGGTCAGACTCCGAACCGGCCCGCCTTGACGCCTTGGAGGAACGCCGCCCAATGGTCGTCCGCACACACGACAACGGGCCCGCGCACGTTCTTGGAGTCCCGCACGAGAACCGCCCCGGCGAGATTCGTCGCCACCTCCACGCACTCGCCGCCGTCCCCACCCGACCAGCTGGACTTACGCCAGCGCGCACCGCTCAGGTCCATTTCTCCGTCACCACTTCCTTGATGATCTTGCAGGACAGGTGTTGCGGGTAGGCGTCCGCCCGGACGGCGTCATAGCGGTCGATGATTTCGGTGATGGTGCCTCTGTCGGTTATCGTCCGCCCTCGCGGTTGGGACTCCACTCGGACCGTATACGCGTTACCGCGCATTTCGGCAATGGCGTAAGCACCGATCAGACCCGACAGAGCCTCCGCGCCGTACGGGACGATCTGAATGGTCACCTTGGGCCGGGTCGCCATCTCCAGCAGGTGTTCGAGCTGTTCACGCATCACCTCGGCGCCGCCGACGGGCCGATGCAGAACGCCCTCGTCGATCAGGCACATGACGGTCGGCGGATCGGTGCGCGAGAAGATCGACCTCCTCTGCATGCGCCCGGCGAACCGCTCCTCCATCTGCTCACTGGTCAGGCCGGGCTCCCGCTGGAAGATACGGCGGGCGAACGCCTCGGTCTGCAGCATGCCCGGGATGAGAAGCGGGGCCCAGAAGCGGAGTGCGGTGGCCCTCTGCTCCTCTATCGCCCAGTCGCGGAAGTGGGCGGGGACGGGAGGCGGAGGTGGCCAGACCTCCAGGTACAGGCGGCCCAGATCACCCTCCAGGCCGAAGACCTGGTCGCACAGCCCGGCGAAGTGCTCCGAGGGCCGGAACTTGCACGTCTCGACCATGGCGACGGCGCTGGTGGAGAAGCCGATGCGCCGTGCCAGCTGCTTCTGGGTGAGCCGCGCCGCCAGCCGGTGGCGGCGCAGCTCATAGGCGAACCGCGCCCGAGGCGACTCCTCGGGATCGATGTCGATCATCTTGGTCATGAGGTCCCCTCGCGACACCTGGCCAGACCTGACTCACCGACCTCAGAGCGACTCTGAAGCCGTTGCGTAGTCGATTCGCTACCAACAGTAAAGGCAGCGCTCCAAGCTTGGGGCGAGAAATAGCGACTCCGTGGACGCATACGGAAAGTCACCGATATCGCGATGCGTCATCCCACCGACGGCAACCGCCCACAACCGACGATCCACAAGCCCCGGGAAAGGGCAACGCACATCCGCTGTCGGCATTACCATCCGCTGACATGACGATGACTACGTTGAGTGAACGACAGAGCACGGTGCGCTCGAGTACACTCCTGACAGAGCGTGGCGGACCGGAGGTGGGCTATGTCCGAGATAACGGTCGACGTGGACGATCAGGTCTTGACGGCAGCGGCACAAGCCCTGCGGAAGTCCACCGAGAAGGACACCGTGAACGCCGCACTGCGCGCAGCGGTCGAACATGGCGGCATCTCTCACGCCGCTCCCCCTCCCACTGCCGATGCCGACGAAGCCTTCGATCGCGCTTGGAACAGGCTGGCAGAGATCGCGGAGTCCGGCGTATGGGACTGGATGTCCGACAAGAGAGCGTATCGCGGTGGCTACCCACTACCTGATCGACTCGAGCGCCCTCTGGCGGATGATGCGCAATGAGGCCGTCCGCGAACAGTGGCATGAACACACCAAGGCGAGATTGATCAGCCTCTGCCCTCTCGTCGAGATCGAGATGTTCTTCGGCGTGCGATGCTCACGCGAGCGTCGCGAACGGCTCGACCTGTTCCATGCGATGTTCGGATGGGTCTTCATACCCGACCGCGTATACGAGCGCGCCCTCCAGACACAGGAACTCATCATCGAGTGGGGCCGGCATCGATGTGCCGGCCCTGTTGATCTGCTGGTGGCGGCGGCCGGGGAGCTCAATGGTCTGACCATCCTGCACTACGACCGTGACTACGAGACCATCGCCAAGGTCACCGGACAACCAGTGGAATGGCTGGCTCCTCCCGGCTCAATGAACTGACCATGAGAGCGGCGGGCGGCGGTCAGGGGTTGCGGCGGACCGCTACCAGGGCGACGTCGTCGGCGCGGGGGCCGAATCTGCGGGTGAGCCGGTCGCAGAAGTCGTTGAGGTCGTCGCCGATCGTCTCGGACATGCCCCTGACGATCTCCAGGCCGTCGTCGAGCAGCATGGTGCGTTCCTCGACGAGCCCGTCGGTGAACAGCACGATGCTGTGCCCGGGAGCCAGGTGCAGCTTGTCGACGCGGTAGACCTCGTCGGTCACCCCGAGCAGGAGGTTGCCGAACCCGTGGTAGTGGGCGATCTCGTCGACCAGAAGCGGCGGAATGTGCCCGGCGTTGGCCAGTTCGACCTCGCCGGTGGCAGGGTCGATGATGAGGATGCACACGGTGGCCGTCATGCCGGGGTGGTAGCGGCGCAGAACCTTGTTGAGCAGAGCCATGATCTCGCTCAGGTCGGTCGTGCCGATGATCGCGGCGTGCAGCGCGTGGCGGAGCTCGGCCATCACCGTCGCCGCGTACAGGGAGTGACCGACCACATCACCGATCGCGACCAGCAGCCGCTCCCCCACCGGCAGGATCTCGTAGAAGTCACCGCCGACTTGGACGTTCTCGGCGGCCGGCTCGTAGCGCACGGCGAAGGCGATGCCCGGGACGTCGGGAAGGCGGGCCGGCAGCAGGCTGCGTTGCAAGGTGAGCGCGATGGTGTGCTCTTCGGTGTAGACGCGCAGGGCGTCGACGGCCAGAGCCAGGGCCTGTCCGAGCTGCCGGAGCAGGTTGACCTCGTCGGGATCGAGGGGTGAGTGGGTGCGGGTGCCCAGGTAGACCGAGGGCCTGCCCTGCTTGCTGCGGCACAGCATGCCGGACGCCGGAGCGGCCGGGCCGGCGCCGGACGCGCCCGGCGGCCAGTCGGCGGGGTCGAGGACCACGGCCCGGACGCCCGCCTGGTCGCCTGGTGCGATGCGCTCGAATCTCTCCAGCATGTCAGCGGGACCGTCATTGGCCACCGCCGTGCCCCCCGCCCGGCCGTCGTACCACCGGACTCTGCCGTCCGGCGGGAGGGCCAACACCTCCGCGTGGCGTTCCAGCATCTCGCCGGCGCCCGCAACGGCCACCTGCAACAGGTGGTCGAAGGTCTCCGCCTCGTTGATCTTCCGGGTCACCTCGGCGAGGAGCGCCAGGCGGGCGGCCATCTGCTCGGCCCGCTGCCGCGCCCGCGAGTAGCGCAGCGTCGCCTCGACGGTTGCCGTGAACTCCTGGGGTTCGACCGGTTCCGACAGGTAGACGTCGGCACCGCGTTCCAGTCCCTCGGTGCGGTCGGCCGGCGTCACGGCCTTGCCCGATATCTGGATGACCGGGATGGAGGCGGTGGCCGGGTCGGCCTTGATCCGCTCGCAGACCTCGAAGCCGTCGATGTCCGGCAGCCGCACATCCAGCACCACCAGCTCGGGCCGCAGTTCGGCGACCATCTCCAGGGCCTCCTGCCCGCCCGCCGCCTCGTGGACCTGGTGGCCGGCCCGGCGCAGCCAGCTCGCGAGGATGTAGCGCTTGGTCTGGGTGTCGTCGACGACCAGCACCGTGGCGGGCGTCTCGTTCATGATCTTCCACCGATGGCGGCGTGGATGGCGGCGAGCAGTTTGTCCCTGCGCAGTCCCTGCTTGGACAGCACGGGGTGGGACGCGGAGGGCTGCGGAGGGTCGTTCGTCACGGTCACCACGGCCACATCACGGAGCAGGTCGTCGTCGGCCATGTGCTGCAGCAGGGCGGTGCCGTCCAGGCGGGGCATCAGCAGGTCGAGCAGGACCACGTCGGGCGGGTTCGCCCGCATCAGCGCCAGGGCCTCGGCGCCGTCGCGCGCCTCGTCGACGTGCGCCGCGACTCCACTCAGCAGGCGCCTGGCCAGGGCGCGGAAGTCCGCGTCGTCGTCGGCGATGAGCATCCGCCGCATCTCGGGCGGCTGCATCCGGTGTGGCAGCCGCAACGTCGCCGTGGTGCCCTCTCCTGGCCGGCTGCTCAGCTCCAGCGTGCCGCCGAGCGCCTCCGCCACCCTGCGCGCGTACGGCAGCCCGAGGCCGGTGCCCCTGACGGGGACCTGCATGGGGCCGGGCACCTGGAAGAACTCCTCGAACACCTTCTCCAGATGACCGGCGGCGATGCCGATGCCGGTGTCGGCGACGGTGAAGACGACCTCATCGGTCGAGGTGTCGAGGTGCGCCAGCAGCTTCACGGTACCGCGCTCGGTGAACTTCAGCGCGTTCGACACCAGGTTGCGCAGGATCCTGGTCAGCAGCACCTCGTCGACGAGCATCTCGTGGACGGAGTCGGCCACCTCGACGCTCAGCGTCACCTCGTGGGTCTCTTCGGAGGGGCGCAAGGTCATGGCGAGCTGTTCGGCGAGGGCGATCACGTCGATGACCGACGGCCGCGGCTCCAGCCGCCCGGCCTCGGCCTTGGCCATGTCCAGCAGCTCGTCCACCAGCTCGAGAAGGGTCTTGGCGGAGGACTCGATCAGGCGCACCTGGTGCGGCTGCTCCCCGGTGAGCGGATCGCCGCCCGGTCCGGCCATCAGCCGGACCAGGCCGATGATGGAGTTCAGCGGCGTGCGCAGTTCATGGCTGACGTTCGTCCAGAAGCGCTTCCTGGCCTCACCGGACTGGCGCAGCCGGCGCGACTTGTCGTCCAGTTCCGCATACAGCGCCACCACGCCGCGGTTGGTCTGGTCCAGCTCCGCCGACAGCTGGCTGTACAGCGCCATGACCCCCTGGTTGGTCTCCTGCAACTCCTCGTTGAGCCGCATGACCTCCTCCAGGGTGGCGGCCAGTTCCCGGTTGTGCTCGCGGAGCTCCTCCAGGACGCCGGCCGGGGCGAGATGGGTGAGCCGGGCGCGCACGTCGTCCAGGTCGAGCGCGTGGATGCTGACCGGAAGCACCTTGGTCATGCGGATCCGGCCGCCGGCGGGGTCGAGGGTGACGTCGTCGAACAGGCGCCCGGCCAGTTTGACGCCTTCTGAGGCGCCGATGTCCGCGCCCAGGCGGTGGTCCACGGTGATGAGCAGTTCGCGCTCGCTCACGGAGAACAGGACGGTGGTCGCGGCGTGGACGTCGAACGCCTCCCGGCCGACCTCGCTCAACGCGGTGGCCACCCTGATCTGGTCCTGCCCTTTCAGCCCCACCATCTCGGCGACCTCGCGTCCGAGCCGGCGGATGGCGAACACGTCCTGCTGGTCGCCCAGCCGGATCCGGATCAGCTCCTGGTCGGTCATGAGGCGGGCTTCACCGTCACCACGCACGCGTCGTCCCTGCGGCTGCCGGCCTCGCGCAGCAGGGTCGCGCTGATGACCGAGGGCGACCGGGCGAACAGGCCCGGCATGCTCGCCGGGTTCCAGCGGCTGGTCAGCCCGTCGGAGTGCAACACCACCGAGGCGCCGGCGGGCAGCGGATACTCGAACTGCCGCGGCCGCCTGGCGTGGTGGCCGGCGATGCCGGGAAGCGACACCATCCCCTGGCGTTGCGGGCCGTGGACGATCCAGCCGGCCACGTTGCCCAGCCCGGCGAAGGACACCTCGTCCCGGCCTATCCTGGCGATCGCGATCGCGCCGCCCCGGGTGTGACCCAGGCCCCGGTGCACGCGTTCCAGGATCTCGGCGGGCGCCAGGTCCGGCATCTGCCGGAAGACGCGCATCGCCTCACGGGACGCCTCGGCGGCCAGGTAGCCGTGGCCGAGCCCGTCGCACAGGACCACGGTGGTCCCCGTGCCGGTCTCGACGGCGGCGAAGGAGTCGCCGCACACCGTTTCCTCCCCGATCGGCCGGGTCAGGCCGCTGGCCCGCAACGGTGGCGGAGGGGCGCCGTCCGCCCAGAAGTGCATCGTCAGCACGGTACCTTTGCCCGGCACGGAGTACACGTCGTGTCGCGAGGCGAGGCGGGACATGGCCCCGAGCCCGATGCCGAGTGTGCCCGCCGTGGAGTGGCCATCGCGCAGCACCTGGGCGAAGTCGCTGATGCCGGGCCCCTTGTCGATGGCCACGAACTCGATCGCGGCCGCCGACCCCGGGTGAGCGCGGAGCAGGACGGTGCCCTCTGTCGCATGCTTGACCAGGTTGGAGACCGCCTCGCTGACCGCGATCGCCATCTCCTCCGTGCGCACAGAGGAGAATCCGGCCGTCGCGGCGAGTGTGGTGGCCGTCTTCCGCAGGGCGCCGACGACGCTGCGGTCTTCGGCGCGGGTCCAGGTGTCTCCTGCGGCGATGGTCATCTCGCCCACTTCGTCACCGTCACCACGGTGCCCACGCCGGGCGTGGAGGTGAGGTCGAACTCGTCCATCAGACGGCGCGACCCGGTGAGCCCGAGCCCCATCCCGCGGCCGGTGCTCCATCCTTCGGTGAGCGCGAGGTCGAGGTCGGGGATGCCGGGCCCCTCATCGCGGAAGGACAGGCGCAGACCCTGCCGTGCGCCTTTGCTGACGATCTCGATGCGCGCCCAGCCGCCGCCGGCGTACACCAGCGCGTTGCGGGCGAGCTCACTCGCCGCGGTCACCACCTTGGTCTGGTCGACCAGGGACAGCCCTACATCGATAGCGGCGTTCCTGACATGCTGCCGCACCAGCACCACGTCGCTGTTACCGGTGATGGGCAGCTCCCGCGGTTCGGTCACCGTGCGGGGTCCCAGACATGGTCCAAGAGCGCGATGCCCTTCTCCAGGTTGAGCGCGGTGCGCACCCCTCCCAGCGACAGGCCCAGTTCCACCAGCGTGATCGCCACCGCGGGGCGCATGCCGACCACGACCGTCTGCGCGTCCAGCATCCGCGCCACCCCGGCGATGGTCGCCAGCACGCGCCCGATGAAGGAGTCGACGATGTCCACGGCGGTGATGTCGATGATCACACCGTGCGCGCCCGTGCTGACCACCATGTCGGACAGATCCTCCTGCAGGGCCAGCACGCTCTGGTCCTCCAGGTCGATCTGGATGGTGACGATAAGAATGTCCCCGAGCTTGAGGATGGGGATGCGCTCCATCAGGACCTCTCTGCCCTGACCGAGATGCGCGCCGAACGGGGCGCGGTGACCTCGACCCCGCTGCGCCTCAGCGCGTGGGCGAGGGCGTCGGCCAGCGTCGCCTTGGTGACGATGTCTCCGAATTCGATGCCGAGCGTGACGATGGTGTTCGCGATCTGCGGGCTGATGCCGGAGATCGAGCACTCGGCGCCCATCAGGCGGGCCGCGGCCACGGTCTTGAGCAGGTGCTGGGCGACCTGGGTGTCGACCGCGGGGACGCCGGTGATGTCGATCACCGCGTGCTCCGAGCCGGTGTCCACCAGCATCTGGAGCAGCTTCTCCATCACCACCTGGGTGCGCGCGGAGTCGAGCGTGCCGATCAGCGGCACCCCGATGATGCCGTCCCACAGCTTCACCACCGGGGTCGACAGCTCCAGCAGTTGCTCCGCCTGATCGCGGATGATCTTCTCCCGGGCCGCGGAGTAGGTCTCGAACGTGTACAGCCCGAGGTCGTCGACGAGTCTGGCGAACCAGATGTACGCGCGCAACGTCTCGGTGTCGCCGGTGGCCTCCACCACCTCGTACACCGCCTCCTTCAGCGCGAAGACCGCGCGCGAGGCCTCTGAGGGGGTGAGGCCCTGCCGTGCGCGGGCGCGGGAGAATTCGGCGAGCAGGCCGCGCACGTCACTGAAGTCCCCCTGGGGATCGGACAACGCCGCGCGCAACGCCGCGTAGAGCTCGCGCAGCTCGTCCTCTGGTGTCTCCGCCATCTGCCGCCAGCGCTGGAGCACCTGAGCCTCGGCGGTGCCGAGGAGATCTTCGATGCGCTGCTGGGCCGCGGAATTCGAGGTGGTCAAAAAGACTCCTGTTGTGTCGCCCCAAGGAATACTCGTCGGTCAGCCTATTGGCCGCGTCCTTCGCCACATAAGTGCGCATCCCGTCATGGCACGGCGCAAAGAAAACAGCGAATCATCGACTGTAACCCAGGCCTGATCGTGCTGTGGCACCGGACGGCGGCACGGCGCCTCGCCGTGACGGGCGAGGCGCCGTGCCTTCCTGCGGATGGGGCGGGGATCACTTGGTCAGGGTGAGGTCCCTGACACGCAGGTCGCCGGTGAAGACGAGGTAGAGGTCGTGACGGCCGCCCGCCTTGGCGAGGGGCGTCCGGGCGGTGGTGTAGGTGTACAGGCCGCCGGTGGCCGGCACCTGGAGGGTGCCGAGCGTCCTGCCGGTGGGCCCGTCGAGGCGCACCTCGATCTTCCCGGGGGCGGTGGCGGCCACGCCGGCGGTCAGGCCGGTGGCGCCGGTGCGCAGGTCGGCGTCCTTGAAGGCGATCCAGTCGCCGGTGGCCGTCCTGCCGACCGCGTCGCCCGCCGCCTTGGTCTCGTCGACCAGCTCGACGCCCGCGTAGTCGTCGAAGTCGGCGGCGCGGGTCGTCCTGAACAGGTCGCGGGGCGGGATCCTCTCCCCCGCGACGTCGAGCGTCGTGCGCTGGTGGACGGCGGCGGAGGAGCCGCCGACCATGACGTCGTGCCGGGCCTTCTCGACCGTCCACCTGCCGCGGGTGACGTCCCACAGGGCCAGGTCGGCGGCCTTGAACGACAGGGTGACGGCCTTGGTCTGCCCGGGCGCGAGGTGGACGCGCTGGAAGGCGCGCAGCTGCTTGACCGGCTGGGTCACCCGCGAGGTCGCCTGGTGGGTGTAGAGCTGCACCACCTCGTCCCCGGCCCGGCCGCCGGTGTTGGTGACCTTGACCGTCGCGGTGACCGTGCCGTCCGGCCGCGCCGTGCCGCTGTTGAGCTTCAGCCCCTGGTAGGCGAAGGTCGTGTAGCTGAGCCCGTGCCCGAAGGCGTACAGCGGGGAGCCCTTGTAGTACAGGTAGGTGTGGCCGGTCTTGGTGATGTCGTAGTCGAGGATGCTCGGCAGGCCGGCCTCCGACTTGTACCAGGTCTGGGTGAGCCGCCCGGCGGGGTTGACGTCACCGAAGATCACATCGGCCAGCGCGTGGCCGGTCTCGGCGCCGGCGTGGGTGGTCCACAGCAGCGAGCCGACCTGGTCCTGCACCTTGGGCATGGTCGTCGGGTAGCTGTCCTCAAGGACGACGACGGTGTTGGGGTTGGCCTTGGTGACGGCCGCGATGAGGTCCTGCTGGCTGTCGCCGAGCGCCAGCCCGGTGCGGTCGTGGTTCTCCCGCCCGGCGACGAACGGGTCGCTGCCCACCACGACGACGGCGGCGTCGGCGGCCTTGGCCTGCGCGGCCGCGGTCGCGGCGCCGCTGGTGAGGACCTCCTTGGCGAAGCGGGCGGCGTCGGCCTTGGCGCCCATCTTCAGCGTGCCGTCGGCGTCGATGGTCACGTACGGGTCCGCGGGCGACCACCAGCTCTCGTTGATCTCGTAGCCCACGTACTTGACGAGGTAGGCGCCGTCGGCCTGCTTCTCCAGTTTGAACTGCTGCTGGACGAACCAGCCGCCGGGGGTGTCGGAGTTGGCGAGGAAGGTGCCCCAGTTGCCGGTGAGCAGCTTGCCGTTGCCGGCGTTGCGCAGGGTGGTCACGCCGTCGGTCCAGTCGGTCAGGTCGAACTGCGAGGCGGCCGTCGGCGTGGTGTCGGACACGGTGACCGCGGCCGAGTCTCCGGTCACGGTGATGTACTTGCCGGTCTTGACGTCCTTGAGGGCGACCCGGTCCGCGGCGTCGGCGCCGGTCACGGTGGCGCCGGCGCGGAGTCGCTCCTTGATGCCGTCCAGCGGGGTGACCTGGTAGGGCATCTTGCCGCCGTACCAGTCGCTGAGCAGGCTGTCGTGCAGCGGGCCGATGACGGCGACCTTCTTGGCGCGGGCGGGGTCGAGCGGCAGGGTCCTGCGGGAGTTCTTCAGCAGCACCATGGCCTTGCCGGCGGTCTCGCGGTTGAGCCGCTGGTTGGCCGGGCTGTTGACGACGTCCTTGGTGATGGAGCCGTAGGGGCCGCCGTCGGGGTCGAACTGGCCGAGCCGGAATCGGATGGACAGGGCGTGCCGCACGGCGCGGTCGATGTCGCTCTCGGCCAGCAGGCCCTTGGCGAGCGCGTCCTTGATCAGCCCGGTCATCACGGCCGGTTTGTTGTCGTCCACGGTGAAGCTGTCGATGCCCGCCTTGAGGGCGGCCGCGAACGCCTCGGTCTCGTTGTCGAAGTAGTGCTCGGGGTCGGTGAGCGCGTGCGGCGCCCAGGCGTCGCTCACGTTGTACAGGGTCTTGTCCGTCCAGCTCCGCACCAGGCCGCCGAGGTCGGGGTTGACGGTGTTGGGCCGCCCGTTGACCAGGTTGTAGGACCCCATCACGCCGGTGGCCGCGTCGGCGGAGATCGCCGGCCTGAACGCCGCCTCGTCGTACTCGTGCTTCACCCTCGGCGGGAGGTTGGAGGAGGTGAGGCTGCGCTGGTACTCGTTGTTGTTGGCCAGATAGTGCTTCAGCACCGGGGCGGTCTTGAGGTGGAGCGGGTCGTCGCCGGACAGGCCCTTGCCGTAGGCGACCGAGATCGCGCCGGTCAGCAGCGGGTCCTCGGAGTAGCCCTCCTCGTTGCGGCCCCAGCGCGGGTCGCGCAGCAGGTTGACCACCGGCGCCCACACCTGGGTGCCCCAGGCGACCGGGTCGGCCGAGTTGTAGCCGCGCACCTCGTCGCCGACGGCCGAGCCGACCTTCTTGATCAGCTCGGGGTCCCAGGTGCTGGCCAGGCCGACGGCCTGGGGGAAGACCGTGCCGCTCGCGAAGGTCTGGCTCCAGCCGTTGGCGTCGTCGTTGGACCAGGCCACGCCGTGCAGGGCCTCGGTGCCGTTCTTGTGGTAGGGGACGCCGAGGCGCGGGATCGCGGCCTGCGACTGGTGCAGCAGCGAGATCTTCTCATCCAGCGTGAGACGGCCGAGCAGGTCGTCGACGCGCTGGTTCAGCGGCAGGGACGGGTCACGGAAGGGCGGGTCCTCGGCCGCCGCGGCGGGGGCCGCCAGCAGCGTGGTGATCAGGCCGAGGACGGCCGCGAACAATAACGGTCGCCGGGGGGACATGGGGCGCCTCCAGGTCAGGTGGTGTGCGCGTTCGACAGGGGATTCAGCGGGTCATTTGACGGCGCCCACCGTGACGCCGCGGGTGAGCGTGCGCTGGAAGATCAGGAAGAAGGCGACGGCCGGGACGATGCCCAGCAGGGCCGAGGCGCTGCTCATGGTGGCGTCCATCATCTTCTCGCCCTGGAGCACGCCGAGCGCGACGGGCACGGTCTGGTTGTCGTTGGAGATCAGGAAGATCAGCGGCAGGAAGAACTCGTTCCAGGTCCAGATGAAGAAGAAGATCATCAGGACCGAGAGCGTGGGGCGGCTGATCGGCACGACGATGCGCCACAGGATGCGCCACCGGCTCGCGCCGTCCATGGCCGCCGCCTCGATGATCTCCTTGGGGAAGTCGCCGAGCACCGCCGACAGCAGGTAGGTGCCGAAGGCGCCCTGGACGACGGTGAAGATGATGATCACCGCGAGCCGGCTGTCGTACAGGCCGGCGGCCTTGGACAGGTAGTACAGCGGGTAGGCCAGGGCCTCCTGCGGGAGGGTGTTGGCCACCAGGAACAGCACGAGGATCCACAGCCGGCCCCGCACCCGGCCGATGCCAAGGGCGTAGGCGTTGAGCACCGACAGCACCACGGCGAGCACCGCGACCGACGCGCTGATCACCAGGCTGTTGAGCAGCTTGCGCCCGAAGTCGACCCGGTTCCAGAACTCGATGATGCCGTCGAGGTAGAGACCGTGCGGCAGGCTGAGCGGCCCGCCGGAGGAGTACTCGGCCGGGCTCTTGACGGCGTTCAGCGTGACGATGGCGAACGGCAGGAGCATCACCACGGCGAGCACGGCCAGCGCGGCGAGCACCGCCCACCTGCCGGGCCCGGCGCCGGGAGTCCGGCCGCGCACGTGGCCGGCGTGTCCCGCGCGCGTGGCCCGGGGTACCGGGAGCGTGGTCATGACGAGCGCTCCTGGATGCGCAGGAACAGGAAGGTGACCACCACGATGATGATCGCCAGGACGGTGGCGATGGCCGAGCCGTAGCCGACGTTCGCCTTCTCGAAGAAGTTCTGGTAGCTGAAGTACGACGGCACGATCGTCGCCTTGCCCGGGCCGCCCCGGGTGAGCACGAAGATCGGCCCGAAGACCTTGAGCGCGGCGATGGTGCAGGTCAGCAGCACCACGAAGGTCTCGGGCCTGATCTGCGGCACGGTGATGTGCCAGAACCTGCGCCACCAGGACGCGCCGTCGATCTCCGCCGCCTCGTACAGCGCGGGGTCGACGCGCTGGAGCCCGGCCATGAAGATGACGACCGGGTAGCCGAGCTGGAACCAGACCATGACGGCCATGACGGTGGCCAGGGCCACGTCGGGGTCGCCCAGCCAGTTCTCCGCCAGGGCGCCGAGCCCGACCGCCTTGAGCACCTGGTTGAGCGCGCCGTAGGACGGGTGGAGCATCCAGCCCCACACGACGCCGGCGACCGCCACCGGCAGCACCTGCGGCAGGTAGTACGCCGCCCGCAGCGCGCTGGCCGTGCGGGGTCCGAAGCGCTTGCCGATGTAGTCGAACAGCGCGGCGGCCAGGATGAGGCCGGCGAAGGTGGGCAGGACCGCCATGGCGAGGATCAGCGCGACGTTGTGCTGGAAGGAGGCCCAGAAGGTCTCGTCCCGCAGCAGCCGCCGGTAGTTGTCGAGCCCGGTCCAGGTGGGCGTGCCGACGCCGCTCCAGCGGGTGAAGCTGGTGGCGACGTTCATCAGGAACGGCACGATGATGACCGCGAGGAAGAGAACCGCGCTGGGTACCAGGTAGACCCAGTACCCGGCGCTCCCGCGCGACCGCCGGACGGGCTCGGGCGTCCGGGCCCTCGCGGGCCGGGCCGCCGGAGCTTGTACTGCCATCTATTGCTCGGCCCCGGCCCCGCCGCCTGGTGGCGGCGGGGCGTGCCGTCCCTCCCCTACGTACACGATGTTCCGGTCTTCTCCGGCTTTGTCACGACTTGTTCGGGCGTGCGGGTCAGCCGCCGATGTCGGCGAGATTGTCGTTGTAGGGCTGCGCGAGCTCGTCCAGCACCTGCGCCGGCGTCTTGCCGCCGTTGATCAGCTCCTGGACGCCGGCGACCAGGACGTCGTAGTAGCCGGGCGCCGGCCAGTCGGGGTAGAAGGCCAGCCCGTCCTGGGTGGACAGCTTGTTGAAGTTCTCGATCAGTTCCTTGTTCTTCTCGTCGGTGATCGCCGAGGGGTCGGCCGCCACCGGCACGCCGCCCGCGTTGCCGAGCTTGTTCTGGATGTCCTTGTTCATGGTGATGTCGATGAAGTCGTAGGCCAGGTCCTTGTTCTTGGACTTCTCCGGCACGACCCACAGGTTGCCGCTGGAGCCGGCGCTCATCTGGTTGCCCGGCCACAGGAAGCTGCCCCACTGGAACCCCTTGGCCTCGGTGGCCACCCGGCCGTACCACCAACTGCCCGAGATCATGATCGGGAACTTGCCGGACATGAAGGCCGTGCCCATGTCCTCGGCCTTCAGCCCCGCCGAGTCCTTGGCGATGTAGCCCTTCTTCACCCAGTCGGCGAAGGTCGTGGCCGCGTAGGTCCATTCGGGGCCGTGGAAGTCGACCTTGCCCTTGTAGAGCTGGAAGGCGTCCACCCAAGGACGCTGCGCCTTGCTCAGCGCGAGCTGGTACACGATCTGCTGGGCGGGGTACTCGGCGCCGCCGAGGGAGATGGGCGTGACGCCGGCCTTGGCGAACTTGTCCAGCGCGGCGGTGAACTCCTCGAACGTCGTGGGCACCTTCACGCCCTGCTTGTCGAAGGCGTCCTTGTTGTAATAGACCATCACGTACTCGGCGTAGTTCGGGATGCCGAACCACTTGCCCGTCCCCATGATGCCGCGGTCGTCGTAGCGCGCCGTGGTCTGCAGGCTCGGGCTGAGCAGCTTGTCCCACCCGCGCTTGGCGACCTGCTCGCTGAGGTCGGTGAGCAGCCCCTGCTTGGACAGCAGGCCCGCGGTCGCGTTGCCCTTGTTGTACTCCATGATGTCGGGCGCCTGGTCGGACCCGAGGACCATGCTCGCGGTCTTCTGGATCTGCTCGAAGCCCTTCTCCTCCACCTTCACCTTCACGTTCGGGTGGCTCGCCTCGAACCGCTTGACGGCCTCGGCCCAGGCGACGCCCATGGCGCTGGTGGCACCCTCGTAGTGCCACAGCGTCAGGGTCTTGGCCTCGTTCGAGCCGCCCCCGCCGCTCGTGCCACTCGTGTCCGAGGAACCCGATGAGCCGCAGGCGGCGAGTGTCAGCGCCGCCGCGACCAGCGCGGCGACGATCCCTGTCTTGGACATGGTGTTTCTCCAGTCGTGCTAGCCGACGACGACCGTGGCCGGGGCGCCGGCGACGGGGGCGATCTCGACGGTGGTGATCGGCAGGGGACCGGTCACGCCGACGCGCAGCACATCGCCGTCCCGGACGGTGGTGATCGTGGTGTCGCCGTCGACGTCCCTGATGATGGTGCTGCCCCCGCCGCCGTAGGCGACGACGGCGACATCGGTGAACGGGCCGTCGCCGACCGTGTCGCGGACCTCGGTCACCGGGATGAGGGCGCCGTGCCGGACGAACAGCGGGATCTGCTCCAGGGGCTTGGTGACGGTGATGTAGCGCCCGCCGCGGTGGACCTCGTGGGTCCAGTAGTCCACCCACTCACCCTGGGGCAGGTACACCTGCCGGGTGCCGTCGGCGGAGGTCATCGGGGCGACCAGCAGGTCGCGGCCGAGCAGGTACTCAAGGTCGGCCTGCCAGGCCACCGGGTCGCCGGGGTGGTCGACGCACAGCGCGCGCATCATCGGCGCGCCGGTGCGGGCCGCCTCGACCGCGGCCGAGTAGATGTAGGGCATGAGCCGGTAGCGCAGCCTGATCGCCTCGACCGCCAGGTGCTCCACCGCGGGGAACTCCCACGGCTCGCGGCTGGTGGTGCCGTGGAAGCGGACCAGCGGCGACAGCGCGCCGAACTGGGCCCACCGCACGTACAGGTCGTCGGAGGGGGTCCCGGTGAAGCCGCCGGCGTCGTGGCTCCAGAACGGGATGCCCGACAGGCCGTGCGACAGGCCGCCGCGGATGGTGCTGCCCATGGCGGGATAGGAGGTGTAGGTGTCCCCGCCCCACTGCGCCGAGTGCCGCTGGCCGCCCAGGAAGGACGAGCGCGCCCACACCATGCCGTGGCCGTTCACCTCGCGGGTGACGCCGGAGACGACGTCGTTGAACATCAGCGAGTAGACGTTGTGCAGCTCGGTGCCGCTCATGCCGTTGTGCGCCACCGCGTCGCTCGGGACGCCCTCGGCGAAGTCGGTCTTGAACAGCGCCACGCCCTGCCGCAGCAGCCCGCGCAGCAGGCCGGTGAACCACTCGACGGCCTCGGGGTTGGTGAGGTCGATGATGCCGCAGGCCGGGTACGAGCCGTGCCAGGAGTCCGCGACGTAGGTCTCACCGTCCTGGTCCTTCAGGAAGTACCCCTTGGCGGCGGCGTCGGGAAAGTCCGGGCTGAGGTGGGAGACGTAGGGGTTCATCCACAGGCAGGTCTGGAAGCCCTGCTCGCGCAGCGTGGCGAGCATGCCCTCGGGGTCGGGGAAGCTCTCGGCGTCCCACCGCAGGTCCGACCAGTGGCCGAGGGTCTGCCAGTAGCAGTCCAGGTGGAGCACGTCGCAGGGGATGCCGCGCTCGCGGATCTTCCCGGCCCGCGCCAGCACCCGCTCCTGGCTGTCCTTGAAGAAGCCCGAGGAGATCCAGCTGCCGAAGGCCCACTTGGGCGGCAGGGCCGGCGCGCAGGTCAGCGTGTCGTACCGGGCCAGGACCTCCGGGACCGACGGGCCGGCGATCAGGTAGTAGTCGATCAGGTCGTCCGGGACGACGATCTCGACACAGCTGTGCGTCGCGCGGCAGAGGTCGAACTCCACCGGCATGCCGCTGTCCACCAGCAGGCCGTAGCCGCGGCTGGAGACGAAGAATGGAACGTTCTTGTAGGAACGATCGGACTCCGCGCCGAAGGCGTCGAAGTTCCACATCAGCGGGCGCTGGCCCCGCTTGTCGAGCGGGGTGAACTTCTCCCCGAATCCGCCGAAGTGCTCGTCCGGCTGGGCGACCAGGCTCTCCTGGTAGGCCACCGCCGCGCCCTCGACCAGGGACCGCCCGAACGGCAGCGTGCGCAGCCGGCCGCTGATGTCCACATGGCCGCGGTCCTGCTCGGTCAGCAGCCGCCCGTCGCCGTCGGTGAAGCGCAGGTGCCAGGGGTCCAGGGTGATCTCGGCGCGCACCGCGCCCGCGTCGACGACGACCCGGCCCTCGCCCGCCTCCACCCGCGCCCCGCCGAACCGGCCCGGGCGGACCATCTCGATCGCGCGCGCCGACCGGGTGCGCGCCGCGACGTCCTCCCCGAGCCGCACGCGGATCACGCCCTCGCCGGCCACCCCGACCTGGACGACCAGCACCTCCTCGGCGGAGGTGGAGGCCTTGAAGGTCACCCCGTCACCGCCGGAGGCCATCACCTCGGCCCGGACGAGCGCGGAGAGCCCCTGCTCCCCCTGGGCGCGTACCGGCAGCTCCGGCGGATCGGCGCTGAAGTACTCGTGCGCGACCAGGGGGGGACGGTACGGCATTGCGGCGCTCCTGGCGGTCCGGGTGAAGACGACGCGAATTAGTTTGCCGACTATACGAACAAACGTCAACGCCGTGCGCGCCGGTGGACGTCCCGTTGACAGCGCGGCGGACCCGTCCTTAGTTTGAGCACCGTACGAATTAACGGCGGCCGCGGCCGTAACCCGAGGAGAGGCCATCGACCGTCCGAGGGGCGTGCCCGGGCTCTGCCACGGCGGCGACCACAACCCCGAGCAGTGGCCCGAGGAGGTCTGGCACCAGGACGTCGCCCTCATGCGCGAGGCCGGGGTCAACCTGGTCACCTACATCCACCCGGGCGCCTCGCCGGGCGGGTGCAAGCGGGCGGCAACAGGATCGCAAGCGAGCGGAGGGATGGTTCTCCCAGACACTCGGCCTCCATCGGAGGGAGAACGCGATGAGACGCGTCAGGATCGCCCGGCCCCGCCCCGGACACCGTCCCGAGACGATGATCCCTCTCGATCTGCGCTCGCCTTCCGGGCGTCCGCTGCCATACTAGAGATCTTTACAATAGTCTTACGCCGACCTCTGTAGACATCTCATGTAACGAGATCATCACGCCGGGGGGCTCGATGAGAAGGCTGGCCGTGGTGCCCGCGTACGTTCCGCGGCACAAGGTGCGCGACATCGGTTCGGCGCACCGTCGAAAGCCCGCGAACGAGAGCAAGGTCGTCCACCTGCAGGCCTACACCGGCCGCAACGTGATCCGCTTCCCCCGCCCCGGCGGCGGCACCCCCGCCGCCTGACCGGCGCGCCCTCATCGTCCCGCATCGCCCCGCCGCGGGTATTCGCACGGGGTATTCGCACGAGGACGGAACGTGTCTATGCCGCGTGCCTAGAGCACAGGGGGCCAGGGATTCGCGGGGGCCCGCCCACCGAGGCATGACGCGACGAGTCGCGAAGCACCAGGGAGGGCACCGTGATCGAGAACGACGAGTCACCGCCGGCCGCCTCCGCGGCGAACGCCCGCCGGGAGCTGCCGTTCACCGAGGGCTCGGTCTGGTCCATCCAGTTCGCCCAGACCAAGCCGGGCATGACCGCGGAATGCCTGCGCAACCTGGGCGCCGGTTGGACACCGCTGATGGACGAGGCCAAGCGCGAGGGCCTGATCCTCGACTACCGCGTGCTGGTCGCTCCGCATGTCAATCGCGACGACTGGGATGTGATGCTCATGGTCGAGGTGCCGAACATGGCCGCCACGGATACCAGGAGAAGTTGACTACTCCCCGCCCGGTGAAATAGGCACCGTCGGCCGAGACCGGAGGAGTTCGCGTCATGGACGGACCGCGACCGCGCCCGCGTCCTCGACAGGCTGCGCGCGCTGTGCCTGCGGCCCGACGTGCGCGAAGCGCTCATGGTCGCGTCCCCGTCGCTGGAGCGGCGGCTGGACGACTGGGCCGGCGCCCCGGACGGCGCGCCCCGCGCCGGGCACAGCAGCCGCCCACCGGCCCGCCGCCCTACGCGGCACGGTCTCGCGCGCCGGCCTCCGTGGCCGGCGACCTGGCGGCGTGCGCGGAGGCCGGCCGCCTCACCCGCCCGCTCACCGCGCTCGCCGGCGGCTTCCTCCACATGCACGCCAACCGGATGCTGCCCTCCGCCGCCCGAGCCCAGGAGCTGGTCCTGTACGACTTCCTCGGTCGCTGGTACCGGTCGCGAGCGGGGCGGCGGCTCAACGGGGCCGGCGCAGCAACAGCGCGTCCGGCCGCCGATGCTCCACGATGAATCCGGCGCCAGCGAACGGGCCGGCGTGGCGCGGGTTCAGGTAGACGACATGGAATTCCCGGGGGGGCGCGGTCGAGTGATTCGCGTATGCGGTCGACGACCGCGCTCATGGTGTCGGCGTCGAACGGGTTGAACAAGTACGCCACGGTGACCTCCGCGGGCACCTCGAAGGACGCGGCGTCGGCGCACGTCACCGACAACGCGCCCGGACGGCGGCGGCCGTATCTCGCGATGTTCGCGGTGGCGATCGCGCACAGTTCGGGTGATGATTCGACCCCGATCGCCGTGCCGAAGCCGTGTTCGGCGGCGAGCATGAGCGCCCGGCCCTTTCCCGCGCCGAAATCCACCAGGGCGCGGCCGTCCGCGGCGAACCCGGCATGCCGCAGAATCTCCGCGAAGAGCAGCGGATCGGTGCCCTCGTGCGCGGTGGCGCGGCCGGGCGGCTCCATCGAGGTGTCCGTCCCGTGCCGCAGGTCGAACAGCACCTCGTGCAGGGCCAGCCGGGCCGTGCGGGCGACGCCGCGTCCGCGGCGCGCGGCCGCGAACGAACGCGCGATCATCCACGCCTGACCCGCGAGCCGGCGGAACATTGTGCGCCTTCCCATCGCCGTCCTGAATATCATTTCACCGTGCATTTCCACAAATCATCTCAATCCACCCAGAACGGATTGGCATGATCGACGCCGAAAAGACCCTGGACGGAAACAAAAGACGTCTCTAGACTCTGGGAATCTGCACTCTCAGCGGGGGTGCGCATGCGCATCGCGCTTGTGACCTGTTTCAATGCCGACTGGCACCACGGCAAGGTGCCCTCACCCTATGTTCCCCTCAATCTGCTCACTTTGGCGGCGCACGTGCGCGCGGCCGGGCACGAGCCCATCGTCGTGGACCAGACGCTCGCGCTTTTCGACGGCACGGCGACCGACGGCCCCGGTTTCCACCGGGACGTCGCCGGCTTCATCGCGGGCTTGAACCCGGACGTCGTCGGATTCACCACGATGTGCAATTCCTATCCGCAGACGCTGGCATTGGCCGGAGAATGCCATGATCTCCTGCCGGAAGCGAAGATCGTCCTCGGCGGCCCCCAGGCGAGCGTCGTGGACGTGGCCACGCTGACGGAGTTCACCTCGATCGACGCCGTCGTGCGCAACGAAGCCGACGTCTCCCTCGGCGCCATGCTCGGCGAGCTGTCCGGCGACGGCGACCTGGGCCGCGTCCCGGGGGTGACGTGGCGGCGGCCCGACGGCACGGTCGTGCGCAACCCCGGCGCGCCGCTGCTCCAGGACCTGGACGAGCTGCCCTACCCCGCGTACGACCTCTACCCTTTCGACCAGGTCAGAGTGGGTCTGGCGCCGGTCGAGGCGGGGCGGGGCTGTCCCTACGGTTGCACGTTCTGTTCCACCAACGTCTATTTCAACCGGCGTCACCGCATCAAGTCGCCCGAGCGGCTGGTCGCGGAGATGCGGTTCCTGCACCAGGCCCACGGGTTCTCCCGGTTCGATCTCGTGCACGACATGCTCACCGTCGACCGCCGCTGGGTGCGGCGGTTCTGTGAGGTGCTCCGCGAGGGCGGCGAGGGGTACTCCTGGGGGTGCAGCGCGCGCACCGACAGGGTGGACGACGCGCTGCTGGCGGAGATGGCGGACGCGGGGTGCATGGGGGTCTTCTTCGGCGTCGAGACCGGCGCCCAGCCGTTGCAGCCCTCCATCAAGAAGCGCCTGGACGTCTCCCGGGTCCTTCCCGTCATCTCTTCCTGCGTCGACAACGGCATCTCCCCCACCGCGTCGTTCATCACAGGGTTCCCCGACGAGACGGTGACCGACGCGCTCGACTCCTTCGAGCTCGCGCTGGACGTTCTGGAGCTGTCGCACAAGACCTCGGCGCAGATGCACCTGCTGGCCCCGCTCACCGGCAGTCCCTTGCACGCCCAGCACCAGGACGACCTGCGGTTCGACGGGCACAGCTCGGACATCTCGCTCTTCCTGCTGAACGAGGCCGAGATCACGCTCGTCCGCCGCCACCCCGGCATCTTCTCCAACTTCTACTTCATCCCCACCCCCCACCTCGACCGGGAGCTGGCCAAGGCGGTCTCCGCCGCCACCTACACCTGCCCGCTGCTGTTCATCGCCTTGCGGCACGCCGGCGCCGACCCGCGCCGCGTCCTGACCGGATGGACCGCCTGGCAGCGCCGCACCCTTTCCGGCGAGCAACGCGCGCAGGACTATTTCCTGTACCGTTTCGTGCTCGACCTGTGCGCCTACGTCAGGGCCGAAGTGCTGCCCGAGCTGATCGACCGGGCCCCGTATCTCCCCGACCTCGTCGAGTACTTCGAGGTGCGTTACGCCCTCCAGCGCGGGCTCATCCCGCAGCCCACGGTCTTCCGCCGGTTCGACTGGGACGTGCAAGCGCTCAGCGAGTCGTTGCGCGGCGCCGGCGGCCCGCCCGACGCCAGGCCCGGCGCGCACGACCTGTTGTTCGTCGACCTGAAACTCGTGCGGCAGCGCGGTTACGTCTTCCTGGAAGCGAGCGTGCCACGGACGCCGAACCCGCTCGTGCGGGCCGGCGACGTCCTGGAGATCCGCGACATCGCACGGCAGCTCGTCAGCCGGCCCCAGCTCGTCATCCGCAACCTCTCGCAGCGAACGGGCTTCACCACCAGACACCACCTGGAGGAACGGCATCTCAGGGCGATGGGGCTCATCCCGGCGCGGGCCCCGAGCCCCGTGTAGCCAGGCGCCGATCACGCGAAGCCGGGCCGCAGCGGAACACCAGACCGGAGGAAACGCGATGGACACCCCCGAGACGACCACGCCCTTCGACGAACTGCCCTTCGAGAAGCTGCCGTTCGACGAGCTGCCGCTCGAAGAACTGCCGATAGAGGACCTCGGGCTCGTGGAGCTCGAGTCGCGCATGGAGGCGGAAGGGGAAGCGGGCGGCGTCGTCACCGTGGTCACGCAGATCGTCACGGCGCAGTGGTGACCGGTCGCCGGCCCGGGAACCCGGGCGCGGCGCCCGTCAAGCAGGAGACGCACGTCGGCTGGCAGGGTGACAACGTCCTGGTGCACGACGCGCGCCGCCCGATCACGCGCCGGCTTCGGCGAGCGCTGAGCGTGGACGGCCTGCCCGCCGCCGGCGCCCCGCCCTCGGAACGTCGCATCGCGGCCGGCGTCGACACGCGCGGCTTCTCCACCTACCCGCTGCTGTTCTACGGCGCCTTCCCGAACGTCTCGCTGGCGGGGCTGCGCGCGCTGTGCACCTGCGGATCCCTCCTTTTCGATCACGTGCTGTGCCTGGACCAGTTGTGCGACCGCCCATCGCCGGACGATTCCGGGACGCTGCTGCTGAGCACCGCGCTGTACCGGGAGGCGCTCGGCATGCTGCACGAGCTGTTCCCCGCCGGCAGCCGCTTCTGGACCTGCTTCGACCGCAACTACGAGCACTTCAGCCGGGCCATGCTCGCCGAGGGGGCACGACATCGCGACCTGGTCACCCCCTACCCGCCGGACGACCTGGAGATGATCTACTCGGGGAAGTCGGCGGTCGCCAAGAGCTGCCTGGCCGCGCTTTCCGCGCTCGACGGGAACCAGCAGGTCATCGAGACCCTGGAGGCGTCGCACGACCTGTTCTACATCGGTTTCCAACTGGCCGACGACCTGGACGACTGGCGCGCGGACTACGAACGCCGCATGTACACCTATCCGCTGACGCGCGCCTTCCTGTCCGCCGGCTGGCGGGGCCGCGTCGAGTCGGGCGCCAGGCCGAGCGCGGAGGAGGTCGGCGACCTGCTCGCGCGCTCGGGCGCGGCCGAGGAGACGCGGGCGCTCGCCCTCCGCTATCTGGCGCGGGCGCAGGCCGCCGCGTCCGGTCTGGAGGTGGACGGCTGGTCGGGGGCGATCAGGAACGCCCACCGGCGGATCAGCGAGATGCGCTTCGACGGGACACGGCCCGCCGAAGCGGACGGCGAGCCCGCGGTCGAACCGGCGCCCGGGGCCGGGATCCGGATGCGCTGGAGCGGCGGGCGCGCGGCCGACGCCCCGATCGCCCGCACCTGGTATCCCTGGCTCGCCCCCGCGAGGGAGCCCCGTGTCACCGACCAGGACATCCTGCGCGAGCAGGCGGGAATCCTGGCCGAGGGCCAGGGCGTCCACTCGCTGAGCGAGGCGCTTTACGACGTCGGCCGTGCCGTCCACGCCTCACTGCGCGCCTTCCCCGGACGCGGCCTCGAAGCGCACCTCGGCGTGTCGGCGGCGGAACTGGCCTGGCTCCGGCGCCACGACGCCTGGCTCGACGGATTGCTGGCCGACGGCCTCGATGAGCCGCCAGAGCTGTGGACGCCCGCCGAGCGGAGCTCGGGATGGGCGCCCCCCGCCGTGGGCCGGTATCTCGGCTACCGGCTGATCTCCGACTGCGCCGGGGAACCGGCGGCGGCCGCGCCTCCCTCCATGGACGCCGTCTTCCGGCACCACCGCACCCGGTCGATCGCCTGAGGGGCCCGGGATGACGTTGCTCATGGTCGAGACGCGGCGCGCCGACGAGAGGTTCGGCGCGCTCTGGTCGGCCTGGCAGCGCGAGCAGGGCCGGCCCGGCGCCTTCGGGCGCCACGGCGCCGAGGCGCTGTTCGACCACTTCCCCTTCCTGCTGTGGGAGCACTTCCCGGCGGTCACGCTGGAGGCCGCGCGCCGCATCGGCCTGGCCGCCCGGGCGCACGGCATGGCCTCCGCGCTGCGGGACGCGTGCGCGCGCGGCGAAGACGAGACGTCCGGCGCCGGGAGCGCCCGCGCCTGGCTGCACGAACTCGCGCGGAGGCGGCTCGAGCCGCTCATCCCGCCGGGCGACCCGTACTGGCGGCTGCTCGCGGACGGCCCCGAACCCGCGGTGCTCCCTGCCTGGAGCCGCCTGCCGCACGCGACGGCAGCGGCCTTCGCCGCCTGCGGCGGCGACCCGGAGATCCTGCCACCGGTCCAGGAGTCACAGACGCACCTCTACGCCGGCCTGGTGCTCTACCGCGACTGCGTGCGGTGGAAGCGGGACTTCCTCAGCGGCCACCGCTCGGAGGTCGTCGCCCGCGTGCTGGACGCGCTCGGCACGCCCGCGTTCGGCCCGCTCCCCGGCGTGCCCGTAACCGGAGCGCTCCCGGCCACGCCCCAAGCCGAAGCGCATCCGGCCACGCCCCAAGCCGAAGCGCTTGCGGCCGCGCCCGGAGCCGGGGAACGCGAGGCGCGACTGACCGCCGCCGCCCGCGCCTTCCACTACGGCGGCATCGCCGAGAGCGCCCTGGACGCCGCGACCGAGCACCTCGCCCGTTCGATGGCCGCCGTCACCGACCTGCCCCCGGTCTCGTGGGCCGCCATGCTCGCCCGCCTGCACGGCGAGGTGCTCGGCTCCGCTCCGACCTGGCCGAGACGCGCGCCCGTCACCTCGCCGCGGCACGCGGCCACACCACCGGCCCCCCGCGCCCCCGGACCGCCGCGCGTCCGGCCGACCTGAGCGAGAAGGCGGTCCGCGCCGCCGTCGCCCACATGAGCGGGGAGCAGTACGCGGACGGCCACTGGGGCGACTTCCTGGTGCTGACCCAGCAGAGCACGTCCTGGGCGACCGGCTACGTCGGCTGGAACCTGGCCCGGGCCGGCGTCGGTGGACCCGTCCTGGACGCGGCCGCGCGATGGCTGGTCGAGAACCGCTCGCCCGGCGGAGCCTGGGGGTACAACGGCCACTGGCCCTGCGACATCGACTCCACCGCGAACGCCCTGCTGTTCCTGGTCGACCGCCCCGGCGTCGACCGGGCGCTGCTGGAACCGGCGCTGGACCACCTGCTCGCCTCCCAGGCCCCCGATGGCGGCTTCACCACGGTCGACGACCTGGACGCCTGGCTCGTCCGGTTCCGCGCGCCCACCGACGACGCCCCGGGGTGGACGGCGGCGCATCCCTGTGTCACCGCGATGGTGGCGCTGCTGCTGAGCCGCGTCGACGGCGACCGCGCGAAGGCGGCGGCGGACGCGGCGCTGACCTTCCTGCAGCGCGGCCAGCGTCCCGCGGGGTACTGGGACGCCTACTGGTGGGTGGGCGGGCTGTACACGACATGCCGCGCGGTCCAGGCGCTGTGCGCCGCCGGACGAGAGCTGCCGGGCACCGGCAGGACGCTGACCCGCGCGGCCGGATGGCTGCTGCGGAGCCGGCGGGCCGACGGCGGATGGTCCGGAGGCCACCGGGAGGGCAGCGGCGCGTTCCAGACCGCGCTCGCCGTGCAGGCCCTGTGCGCGCTGCGGGACGACCACCACGACCGCGACGCCCTCGAACGCGCCGTGGCGGGCGGCGTCCGGTGGCTCGCCGAGCACCAGCTTCCGGACGGGAGCTGGCCGGCCGAGCCCATCCTGCGCGTTCCCCGGCCGGCCGTCGTCGAACCGTGGCGCGGCGTCACCTGGACCGAGTCGATCCTCGGCCTCGACATCGTCGTGCCCGACTGGCGCCGCCTGTTCACCGGCGCGGCGGCCGTGCACGCGCTGCGTCAAGCCGCCGGCCCGGAGAGCGGCCCGGAGAGCCGGCCCACGCGAAAGCACGCGTTGAAAGGAGAAAGGTGATGTCAGAGCAAGCGACGCCGAAGAATCTCCCGGTGCGCATCCGCGCGACGGGCCCGGAGGAGGTGCGGCGGCTGACCGCCATGATCCGCGAGGCGCTCCCCGACGCCACGTTCTCCGTCCAGGAGCGGGTGGAGGACGACAAGGGGTCGGTCGCGGTCGTGGTGACGGCCCGCGGCACGCACACCGGCCGGGTGGGGAACTACGCGCCGACCGGCGAGCCGGCGACGGTCGTCATCGTCTCCAGCCTCGCGACCCGCCCGAGAGCCGAGTAGCGCCCGGGGCGCGGGTCAGGGCGCGAGGGGGCGGGCGAGGGCGTCGGAGGTGAAGGGCTCGGGGTACGGCGAGCGGGCCAGCGCCTCGGCGCGGGTCAGCTCGCCCGCGGCGACGGCCCGGCACAGCCGGGCGACCTCGGCGAGCTCGTCCCGCTGCCGGGCGACGAACGCCGCGTCCACCGGGTCACCGTGCCCGGGGACCACCGTGCGCGGGGCGAGCTCCAGCAGCCGGTCGAGCGCGGAGGGCCAGGTCTGCGGGAAGGCGTCCTCGAAGGCCGGGGGCGCGCCCTGCTCGACCAGGTCGCCGGCGAACACCACGCCGCTGTCGGGCACGTGGACCACCAGGTCGTGACCGGTGTGCCCGGGGCCGGGACCCGCCAGCCGCACCACCCGGCCGCCCAGGTCGAGCTCGGTCGCCGTCCCGGCCGCGCGATCGGGAAGGACGATGCGCGCGGCGGCAAGACGTCCGGCCGCCTCGGGGTCGCCTTCCTTGCGGTAGTGCTCCACCCAGGCCGAGCGCTGCCTCTCGCCGGTCGCGACCAGCTCGGCGCGGCAACCGGGGTGCGCCCAGACCGCGCACTCTCCGAAGGCCGCCGTGCCGAAGCAGTGGTCGAAGTGGGCGTGGGTGAGCGCGACCGACCACGGCAGGCCGGTCAGCTCGCGCACGGCCGCCGCGAAGGCCGCTCCCTGCGCCTCGTCGGCGCCGGTGTCGACCACCAGGCAGGCGCGGTCGCCCGCCACCAGGCCGAGGGTGAGGTCGAGCTCGTCATGGCGCCGCGCCCAGGCCCGGTCACCGACCTCGACCCACCGCCCCATCCGCGCCCTCCGCCCTCGACGACCGGCCCAGTCTAACGAGCGGGACACGGGGTCGACGGCGGCGAGTCCACGGCCGGACGCGGGACCACGAGGGGGTCCCGCCCGCGGCACGACCCGCGCCCACGCGGCGGCGCAGGTTCGGGCGTCCTGGCATTCCACGTGCTCGCGGGCACGGCGTGGGTACGGCGGGCACGGTCCCCAGGCGTTCGGGGGTGCCCGGCCGCGGAACCGGCGGGGTCAGGGAAGGGGGGTGAGCATGCGGTGGGGGGTGCGCATCGCCACGGTGACGGGGTCTTCCCGGTCGTTCGGCAGGCCGGGGCCGGGGCGCACTTCGACCTGGTCGGGCTCGGTGTGCGCGTCGCACGCGGTGCACGCGGCGTACCGGTCGAGAGGCGCGTCACAGGGCAGGTGGAAGAACAGCCGCCACGGCTCGTTGGTGACGGCGTGCCGCTCGCCCCATCGTCCCAGCATGTAGACCGGCGGCCACAGCTCGCGGCCCGCGGCGGTGATCACGTACTCCTCGCGCGCGGGCGAGTCCTGGTAGCGCTGTTTGGTCAGCACCCCCGCCTCCACCAGCGTGTGCAGCCGCTGCGACAGCACGGCGCGGGGAATGTCGAGGTGGGCGAGGAAGTCGCCGTAGCGGCGCACGCCGTAGAGCGCGTCGCGCACGACCAGGAGGGTCCAGCGTTCGCCGAGCAGTTCCAGCGCCTTGGCCAGCGCGCAGTTCTGCCCGTCGTAGTTCTTGCCCAGTGCCATGCCACCATCTTAGTTCATTGAACGAACCGAGCCGTGTTATTGTCGGTTCATTCAATGAACTAATGGGAAGGCCCCCGCCGTGTCCCTCACTGCCGTCACCGTGCCTCCGCGGTCAGGCAAGACGCCGCGTACGACGCTCGCCGTGGCGTGCGCCGCTCCCCTGCTGGCGCTGCTGAACTACACCGTGCCGATGGTCACGCTGCCCGAGACCGCCCAGGCCCTCGGCGCCGGGCCCACCGGCCCGGCCTGGATCCTCAACGCCGTCTCCCTGGGCCTCGCCGCGCTGCTGCTCGTGGCCGGGGCCATCGCCGACGACCACGGACGCAGACGGACCTTCGTCGCCGGCACGGCCACGCTCGCCGCCGCGGGCGTCGCCGCCGCGCTCGCCCCCACCACGCTGGTCTTCGTCCTGGCCCGCCTGGTCCAGGGAGGCGCGAGCGCGGCCCTGCTCGCCGCCAGCCTCGGCATCATCGGGCACGCCTTCCCCGCCGGGCACGACCGCGTCCGTGCCACCGGCCTCTACGGGGCGATGCTCGGGCTCGGCGTCGCGCTCGGCCCACTGGTGTCCGGGGTGCTCGCCACCGCGGCGAGCTGGCGCGGCGTCTACTGGACGGTCGCGCTGTCCGCCGCCGTGCTGGCGGTGGTGGCCCACCGGTCGCTGCCGGAGTCGCGCGCCGCCGAGCCGCGGCGGGTCGACATCCCGGGTGTCGTCACGCTGAGCCTCGGCCTGGCCGCGCTGATCGCCGGGGTCGTCGAAGGACGGCTCGGCTGGGGCAGGCCCGTCGTGCTGTGGGCCTTCGCCGCGGCCGTCGTGCTGCTGGCCGCCTTCGCCGTCATCGAGACCCGCCGCCGCGAGCCGATGCTCGACATGGGCCTGTTCCGCCGGCCGCCGTTCCTGGTGGCCACCGGCGGCGCGCTCGTCACCGGTTTCGCGCTGATCGGGCTGATGAGCTACCTGCCCACCGTGCTCCAGGTCACCCGGGGCATGACGCCGCTCGGCAGCGCCGCGCTGTTCAGCATCTGGTCGGGCCTGTCCTTCGTCGCCGCCCTGCAGGCCCGCAGGTTCCTCCCGCACGCCAGGGCCAGGCTCGCGCTCGGCCTGGCTCTGTCGGGCGTGGGCACGCCGGTGCTGCTCGGACTGGTCACCGGCTGGTCCTGGTGGAAGGTCGTGCTCGGCCTGGCCGTGTCGGGCGTCGGCAGCGGCCTGGTCAACGCCGCTCTCACCCACCTGGCGATCGAGAGCGTGCCGCAGCACCGGGTGAGCATGGGCTCGGGCGCCAACAACACCGCCCGCTACGTCGGGTCGTCGCTGGGCGTGGCGATGATCGCGGCCATCGTCGGCGGCCACGGGCCGGCCGGGGGCATCGACATCGGCATCGCCGTCTGCTCCGCCCTGATGCTGCTCACCGCCCTCGCCGTGGCGCTGGTGCGCACCCACCGGGCGTGAGGTGCCCCGCCGGGGGGCTCAGTCGAGCGCCGTCGGGTCGGGAAGCCTGCTCAGGACCGTGTTGTGCAGGCGCTGGAAGACCATCGAGGTGCGAAAGCTCACGATCTCCTTGCGCTTGCTCAGCCGGTCGAGCAGGAACGCGTGCAAATGGTCCAGATCTTGGGCCGTGACGTGCAGCAGGAAGTCGTCGCCCCCGGAGAGCACGAAGACGCTGAGCACCTCGGGCAGCCTGCCGACCGACTCCTTGAACGCCGTGATGACCGTGCGGCTCAGCGGGCGCACCTGCACCGACACCATCGCCTGGACGCCCCGGTTGAGCGCCCCGAGCTCGATGTCGGCGTGGTAGCCGCGGATCACCCCGCGCCGGGTGAGCGAGCGCACCCGTTCGAGGCAGGTCGAGGGGGCGACGCCGAGCTGACGGGCCAGCTCACGGTTGGACTGCCGAGCGTCCGCCTGGAGCAGGCGGACTATCTCCGAATCAAGTTCGTCCACGAGCGGCATTCTGCCACCACTTCCGGCCGCACGTTCGATCGAGGGGATATCTGAACGGTCGTATGGCTAGCTTCGACGGTGTTCACCGACCGTCTGAAGGGATCCGCCATGCGACCTCCGACGAAGGCACCCCGTGGGACGTGTGACGGTCCCACCGCCTTTCGCCAGCCGGCCTGTGACCTCACCGGCCCTCCCCGGGTGGCTTCCGGCGATTCCGCCGGCTCCCGCCCTGGGACGCGCGAAAACCCCGCCGGCTCTCCCCCGGCTCCGGCCGTGCCGCCCCGTACCGCCGCGCCCCGTGCGGGCGGGCACCGGCTGGGCCTCGGGCAGGGCACCGCGCTGCTGGTGGGCGCCGTGCTCGGGCCCGGCGTCCTGGCGCTGCCGCGCCTCGCGGCCGACGCGGCCGGCCCCGCCTCGGTCATCGCGTGGGCCGGCCTGCTCGCGCTCAGCGTGCCCGTCGCCCTCACCTTCGCCGTGCTCGGCGCGCGCTTCCCCGGCGGCGGAGGCGTGGCGGCGTTCGCCGCGCGCGCGTTCGGCCCGTCGGCCTCCGTCGTCGTGGGCTGGTGGTTCTACTTCTCCATCCCGATCGGCGTGCTGGCCGGCGCCCTCATCGGCGCGCAGTACGTCGGGGAGGTGCTCAACCTCGGCTCCGGCGGCACGCCCGCGGTGGCGGTCATGCTGCTGACGGCCGCGTTCGCCGCCAACCACGCGGGGCTACGGGTGTCGGGACGGCTGCAACTGGTCCTCACCTGCCTGCTGGCGCTGCTACTGGTCGTCGCGGTGCTGGTGGCCGCGCCGCACATCCGCGCGAGCGGCTTCACGCCCTTCGCCCCGCACGGCTGGGCGGGGGTCGGCCACGCGGCGGGCGTGCTGTTCTTCGCCTTCGTGGGCTGGGAGGCGGCGAGCCACCTGTCCGGCGACTTCGCCGACCCGCGCCGCGACCTTCCCCGCGCCACGGCGCTCACGCTCCTCGTCGCGGGCGTGCTGTACCTGGCACTGGCCGTGACGACGGTGGGCGTGCTGGGCGCCGGAGCGGCCACGGCCGCCGTGCCGCTCGCGACGTTGCTCGGGCACGGCCTCGGCCCCGCCGCGGGCCCGGCCGCCGCGGCGGCGGCCGTCCTGCTGTCCTTCGGGGCCGTCAACACCTACATCGCCGGCGCGGCCCGGCTCGGCGTGACGCTGGCCCGGGAGGGCGCGCTGCCACGGCATCTGGCGACGGGCGCGGCGGCCGGCCGCGGCCTCGCGCTGCCCGCCGTCCTGACGGCGGGGTCGGTGGCGATCAGCGTGACCTTCTCGCTGGACCTGGACACGCTCATGCGCGTCACCTCCGCGTGCCTGGCGGCGGTGACCTTCGCGGGCTGCGCCGCCGCGACCCGCCTGCTGAGCGGCCGCGGGCGGTGGACGGCGGCGGTCGCGACGGTGTTCACCGTCGTCGTCCTGCTGTCCTGTGGCGCCTACCTCGCGGTGCCGGCCTGCCTGGCGGCCGTCGCGGCGCTGACCCGGCCAAGGGGGCGATGGACGAACGCTATACGCGTGTGTAGTCTCATGTACAAGCGAATAGGAACCTGCACCAAGAGATAGGAGAAGGCGTGACGGCGACCGGGCCGGACCATGAGGACCTGACCGCACGGGCCCGCATCCGAGAGGCGGCGCTGCGCCAGTTCGGGGAGCACGGGCTCGAACGGGCGACGATCCGGGGGATCGCCGCCGAGGCGGGCGTGTCCCCGGGGCTGGTGCGTCACCACTACGGCTCCAAACAGGGGCTGCGCGAGGCGTGTGACGACCACCTGGTCAAGATGGTCCGCCGGCTGAACGACCTGGCCAAGGGCGACGTCTCCCGCGGCCAGATGGGCAGCGTGGCCGCCTCCCGCGCCGCGCTGAAGCCCTACCAGCGCTACATGGCCCGCGCCCTGTCCGAAGGGGCCGCCGCGGCGCTGTTCGACGAGATGGTCCGCCTGTCGGAGGAATGGCTCGCCGAGATCGACGCCAGACGGCCCGACCCTCCCAAGGTCGACCGCAAGGTCCGGGCCACGCTCGGCACCGCGATGGCGCTGGCGATCCCCGTCCTCTACGAGCACGTCTCCCGGGGGATGGGCGTGGACATGTTCAGCCCGGAAGGCGACCGGCTGCTCTCCCTGGCCATGGTCGACATCTATTCGCACCCCCTGATCAGCCCGGAGGAGGCCGCCGTGCTCAACGACGCCCTCGACCGCACTCCCCTCCGGGCCACCCCAGCCGAGCGCGAAGGCGCGCCCGGCCGAGATGAGGAGCACCACGATGACTGACGCCATCTCGGCGTCCGGGCTCGTCAAGACCTTCGGGCCGACGCGGGCGCTGGACGGCCTGGACCTCACCGTCCGTACCGGTGAGGTGCACGGCTTCCTCGGGCCGAACGGCGCGGGGAAGAGCACCACGATCCGCGTCCTGCTCGGCATGATGCGCGCGGACGCGGGCACCGCGCGGCTGCTCGGCGGCGACCCGTGGGCCGAGGCGACCGAGCTGCACCGCAGGCTGGCCTACGTGCCGGGGGACGTCACGCTGTGGCCCCAGCTGTCCGGCGGCGAGGTCATCGACCTGCTCGGCCGCATGCGCGGCGGGCTGAACAAGCAGCGCCGGGCCGAGCTGCTGGAGCGCTTCGACCTCGACCCCCGCAAGAAGGGGCGCGCCTACTCCAAGGGCAACCGGCAGAAGGTCGCCCTGGTCGCCGCGCTGGCCTCCGACGTGGAGCTGCTGCTGCTCGACGAGCCGACCTCCGGGCTCGACCCGCTGATGGAGGAGGTGTTCCGGGACGCCATCCGCGAGGAGAAGCGCCGGGGCGACCGCACCGTGCTGCTGTCCAGCCACATCCTGGCCGAGGTCGAGGCGCTGTGCGACCGGCTCACCATCATCCGCGACGGCCGCGCCGTCGAGACCGGCACGCTGGACGACCTGCGCCACCTCACCCGCACCACCATCGACGCCGAGCTGACCGCCCCGGCCGACGGGCTGGCCGCCCTGCCCGGCGTGCACGACCTGCGCGCCGGCGAGGGCCGGGTTCGCTTCGACGTCGAGGCCGCCGCCCTCGAACCGGTCCTGCGCGAGCTGGCCGCCGCCGGGGTTCGGAGCCTCGTCAGCCGCCCCCCGACGCTGGAGGAGCTGTTCCTGCGGCACTACGACAGGTCCGGCGCGGCGGCGGCCGAGGAGAAGGTGTCGCGATGAGGGAGCTGACGGGCGTGGGCGGGCTGATCCGCCTCATCCTGCGCCGCGACCGGGTGCTCACCCCGCTGTGGGTGCTGTTCGTCGGCCTGGTGCCGGTCTCCTACGTGGCCGCCATCGACGGCCTGTTCCCGACGGAGGCCGGGCGGCGGGCGTACGCGGCGGCCAGCGGGCACAACGGCGGGTTCGTCGCCCTGTACGGCCCGCTGCACGGTTCGAGCCTCGGCGAGCTCGTCGCCTGGCGGGCGGGCTTCATTCCCATCGTGATCGGGCTGTTCAGCATCCTGACCGTGATCCGGCACACCCGCACCGAGGAGGAGGCCGGCCGCCGCGAGCTGCTCGGCTCGACCGTGATGGGCCGGCACGCGGGACTGGCCGCCGCGCTGGCCGTCACCATGGCCGCCGACCTGGTCCTCGGCGCGATCCTGGCGGGCGGCCTGGTCGGCCAGGGCCTGCCCGCCGCCGGGTCGTGGGCGCTCGGGCTGGGCTTCGCCGCCTGCGGGTGGGTCTACGCCGCGGTCGCGGCCGTGGCCGCCCAGCTGACCGGCGGCGCCGGCGGCGCGCGGGGCATCGCCATCGGCCTGCTCGGCGCCACCTTCGTCCTGCGTGTCACCGGCGACCTGAGCGCCCTGTCCAGCGACGGCACGCTCACGTGGGCCTCCTGGCTGTCGCCGATCGGCTGGGCGCACCGCGTGCGCCCGTACGCGGACGAGACCTGGTGGCCTCTGGCCCTGGCGGCCGGCGTCGCCGCGCTGCTGGTCGCCGTGGCCGTCGCGCTGTCGGCGCGGCGCGACATCGGCGCCGGCCTGCTGCCCCAGCGCCTCGGCCCCGCCTCGGCGGGTCCGGGCCTGCGCTCGCCGCTCGGCCTGGCCTGGCGCCTGCACCGCTCCCTGCTGGCCGGCTGGACCGCGGGGTTCCTCGCGCTCGGCGTCGTGCTCGGCTACCTGGCCGCGGGCATCGGCGACCTGGTGCGGGACGCCCCCGCGATGAGCGACATCATGATCCGCATCGGCGGGGTCCGCGGGCTGGTCGACAGCTACTTCTCCGGCCTGGTGGCACTGTTCGGGCTGCTCGCGGCGGGGTACGCCATCCAGGCCACGCTCAGGGCGCGCGAGGAGGAGTCCTCCGGGCGGGCAGAGCCGGTGCTGGGCACCGCCGTGGGCCGGGTGCGGTGGGCCGCCGGGCATCTGGCCTTCTCGCTGCTCGGCCCGGCCGTGGCGCTGGCCGCCGCCGGGCTGGCCATGGGGCTGACCCACGGGCTCAACACCGGCGACGTCGGCCGCGAGCTGCCCCGGGTGCTCGGGGCCGCCATGGTGCAGCTCCCGGCGGTGTGGGTCCTCGGCGCGGTCGCGGTGCTGCTGTTCGGCCTGCTGCCCCGCCTCGCGGCGGTCAGCTGGGGAGCGCTGGCGATCTGCCTGCTGATCGGGCTGGTCGGTCCGGCCCTGCGGGTGGACGAACGACTGCTGGAGGTCTCGCCGTTCACCCACCTGCCGCGGCTTCCCGGGGGCCCGATGAGCGTGACGCCGCTGCTGTGGCTCGCCGTCGTGGCAGCGGTGCTGGCCGGGGCCGGCCTCGCCGCCCTGCGCCGCCGCGACATCCCCGCCGCCTGAGCGCACAGAGAGGGCCGGCCCGCGACGGGACCGGCCCTCTCGCCGTCGGTCACGCCTGGGCGGCGTCCTGGTCGCCTCCGGCGCCGGCGCCGACCGGTTCACGGACGGCGGGGACGCGGACCGTGAGCGCGTCCGGCGCGATGGAGGCCTTCAGCTCGGTGACCTCCTCACGGTCGCCGCCGTCCAGCTCGTACATCAGCGGGGCGCCGAAGGTGGCGGTGACCTTCCTGGCCCGGGTGATGCGGACGAAGGGCGACTCGTCGGAGCGGCCGGCGGTCATCTGGCCGAGCACCCGCGCCCACTGGATCGGGCCCTTGGCGGTGGAGACGCCCACCTCCAGCCATCCGTCGTCGGGACGGGCGTCGTCGAACGCCTCGATGCCGCCGGTGATCGTGCCGACGTTGCCGAGCAGCAGGCAGCTCGCGTCGCCCTCGAACCACGTCGTGCCGTCGATCTTGATGGTCATCGGCACCAGCGGCCCGCCGACGTGCCGCACGGCGGCGCTGATGTAGGCCAGGCGGCCGAGCCGGCCCTTGGCGTCCCGGTCGGAGTCGGCCATGATCTTGGCCTCGAACCCGGCGCCCGCCATGACCGCGAAGTGCTCCCCATTGAGCACGCCGAGGTCCAGTTTCCGGTGCTCGCCGTGGAAGCCGATGCGCACGGCCTCCTCCAGGTCGATCGGGATGCCCATCTCTGTGGCGAACAGGTTGCCCGTCCCGGCGGGCAGGATCGCCATCGGCACCTCCGACCCGGCCATCACGTCGGCGCAGCGCTGCACCATGCCGTCGCCGCCCCACACGAACACCAGATCGGCCCCTTCCTTCAGGGCCTTGCGCACCTTCTTGGGCGCCTTCTTGCTCTTGGGCACCTCGTACCAGAGCAACTCGCCGACGTCCTGCTCGGTGATGAGCACGCGGAGCCGGTCCAGGCCCGCACCGAGCGTCTTCTTCCGATGAGCGATGACCGCGACCGTTGGAGACATGGTTTACGACTACCCACCAGGGGCGGCTTATGCCCGCCGGACACCCGGGAGGGGAGCCGGTACGGGCCGGGGTTCCCCTGGTGCACGCCGGTGGGCGGCTCTACGGCCGCCCACCGGCGTCACGACCCGGTCAGCTGCAACCGCTGGTGCTGCCGCAGCCCTCGCAGACGTAGCAGCTTCCGGCCGGGCGCATCTTGGTGCCGCAGGTCAGGCACAGCGGCGCGTCCGCCGTGCGGCCCTGGTGGCTCTCGAGCGCCGCCGTGCCGCCGGCCCGGCTCGCCGGAGCCGCGGGCGCCTGCGCCGCCTCGGCCACCGGCCCGGTGGCCTCCGGCCTGTCCTCGATCGGCGCCGACTGCGCGAGCGCGGCGGTGTCGATGATGACCTCCTGGACCGCGGCCGGGTCCTCGCCGCGCTGCTGCGCCGCGCGCTCGGCCGCCGAGAACACCCCGAGGGCCGCCCGCTCCTCGTAGGGCAGGTGGTCCAGCGCCAGGCGGCGGAAGATGTAGTCGACCACCGAGGCGGCCATGCGCACGTCCGGGTCGTCGGTCATGCCCGCCGGCTCGAAGCGCATGTTGATGAACTTGCTGACATAGGTGTCCAGCGGGACCCCGTACTGCAGGCCCACCGAGATCGCCACCGAGAAGGCGTCCATGACGCCCGCGAGGGTCGAGCCCTGCTTGGACATCTTCAGGAAGACCTCGCCGAGGCCGTCGTCGGGGTAGGACGAGGCGGTCATGTAGCCCTTGGCGCCGCCGACCGTGAAGCGGGTGGTGCTGCTCGGCCGCTGGTTGGGCAGGCGGCGGCGCTTGGGCTTGGGCACCTCGATGATCTGCACGACCGGCTCGGCGGCCTTCTCGGTGACCTTCTCATCGGCCTTCTTGGCGATCGACAGCGGCTGGCCGACCTTGCAGTTGTCCCGGTAGACCGCGAGCGCCTTCAGGCCGAGCCTCCAGCCCTCCAGGTAGACCTGCTCGATGTCCTCGACCGTGGCCGACTCGGGCAGGTTGACGGTCTTGGAGATCGCGCCCGACAGGAACGGCTGGGTGGCCGCCATCATGCGGACGTGCCCCATCGGGGCGATGGCCCGCTCGCCCATGGCGCAGTCGAACACCTCGTAGTGCTCGGGCTTGAGCCCGGGGGCGTCCATGACGTGGCCGTGCTCGCCGATGTACTCGACGATGGCCTCGGCCTGCTCGGGCTGGTAGCCGAGCTGCTTGAGCGCGCGCGGGATGGTCTGGTTGACGATCTGCATCGAGCCGCCGCCGACGAGCTTCTTGAACTTCACCAGCGCCAGATCCGGCTCGATGCCGGTGGTGTCGCAGTCCATCATCAGGCCGATGGTGCCGGTCGGGGCGAGCAGCGACGCCTGGGCGTTGCGGTAGCCGTTCTTCTCGCCCAGGCGCAGGCACTCCTGCCACTGCTTGGTCGCCTCGGCGAGGATCGGCCGGTCGAGGGCGTCCACGGCGCGAAGCGCGTCGCTCGCGGCGGCGTGCTTGCGCATGACCCGCTTGTGCGGCTCGGCGTTGCGCTGGTAGCCGTCGTAGGGGCCGACGATCGCGGCCAGCTCGGCGCTGCGGCGGTAGGACGCGCCGGTCATCAGGCTGGTGATGGCCCCGGCGACCGCCCGGCCGCCCTCGGAGTCGTAGGCGTGGCCGGTGGCCATCAGCAGCGCGCCGAGGTTGGCGTAGCCGATGCCGAGCTGGCGGTAGGCCCGCGTGGTCTCGGCGATCTTCTCGGTCGGGAAGTCGGCGAAGGTGATCGAGATGTCCATCGCCGTGATGATCAGCTCGGTCAGCTTGACGAACCGGTCGACGTCGAAGGTGTCGTCCTCGCGCAGGAACTTCAGCAGGTTGATGCTGGCCAGGTTGCACGAGGAGTTGTCCAGGTGGACGTACTCCGAGCAGGGGTTGGAGGCGGTGATGCGGCCGGTCTCGGGACAGGTGTGCCAGTCGTTGATGGTGTCGTCGTACTGCACGCCCGGGTCGGCGCACTCCCAGGCGGCCTGGGCCATCTTACGGAACAGCCCCTTGGCGTCGATCTCCTCGAGGACCTCGCCGCTCAGCCGGGCCCGCAGCCCGAACCGGCCGCCCGCCTCGACGGAGCGCATGAACTCGTCGGAGACCCGGACGGAGTTGTTGGCGTTCTGGTACTGGACCGAGACGATGTCCTTGCCGCCGAGGTCCATGTCGAAGCCGGCGTCGCGCAGCGCGCGGATCTTGTCCTCCTCGCGCGCCTTGGTCTCGATGAACTCCTCGATGTCGGGGTGGTCGACGTCCAGCACGACCATCTTGGCCGCGCGGCGGGTCGCGCCGCCGGACTTGATGGTGCCCGCGGAGGCGTCGGCGCCGCGCATGAACGACACCGGGCCGCTGGCCGTGCCGCCGCTGGACAGCAGCTCCTTGCTGGAGCGGATGCGGGAGAGGTTGACCCCCGAGCCGGACCCGCCCTTGAAGATCACCCCCTCCTCCTTGTACCACTCCAGGATCGACTCCATCTGGTCGTCGACCGACAGGATGAAACAAGCGGACACCTGCTGCGGAGAGGCGGTGCCGACGTTGAACCAGACGGGGGAGTTGAAGCTGAACACCTGGTGGATCAGGGCGTGCTTGAGCTCGTGGTCGAAGATCTCGGCGTCCTCGTCGGAGGCGAAGTAGCCGTTTTCGCGGCCGGTGCGGGTGTAGACCCCGACGACGCGGTCGACGAGCTGCCGCAGGCTCGTCTCGCGCTGCGGGGTGCCGACGGCGCCGCGGAAGTACTTGGTGGTGACGATGTTGGCCGCGTTGACCGACCAGGAGTCGGGGAACTCGACGCCGCGCTGCTCGAAGTTGATCGAGCCGTCCCGCCAGTTGGTCATGACAACGTCGCGGCGCTCCCAGCGCACCTGGTCGTACGGATGCACGCCGGGAGTGGTGTAGACGCGCTTGATCTTCAGGCCCTTGTGGGGCCGCTTGCCCCCGCGCCCCACTGAGCCGCTCACCGTCTCCGTCATGCTCTCCCCCTTCCGGGGCTCCGAGGAGCCCTCGTCTTGGAAACACATCGTCACGCCGCTGGCATCCCCCGGCGCCGGGGCAACATCTGGTCGTCGGGCCCCGCCGGGCCCGCGGTGGGCGATCAGCCTTCTCTGGCGGCTCGCGCCGACCTGAGCTGCTGGATCTCCTCTTCGAAGTCGGCGAGCGTCTCGAAGCCCCGGTAGACCGAGGCGAAACGCAGGTAGGCCACCTCGTCCAGCTCGCGCAGCGGCCCGAGGATCGCCAGCCCGACCTGGTGGGCGGGGATCTCGGCGGAGCCGGTGGCCCGGATGCTCTCTTCGACGCGCTGGCCGAGTTGCGCCAGCGAGTCCTCGCTGACGGGCCGCCCCTGGCAGGCCCGGCGGACGCCGGCGATCACCTTGTCCCGCGAGAAGGGCTCGGTCACGCCGCTGCGTTTGCCCACCATCAGCAACACCGTCTCCTGCGTGGTGAACCGGCGCCCGCACTCAGGGCAGGTGCGCCGCCGGCGGATCGCCGCGCCGTCCTCGGTGGAACGGCTGTCGATGACCCTGGTGTCCGGATGACGACAGAATGGACAATGCATGTGTCGCCTCCTTTTCTCGGCTCCCACCGGTCACAGGAGCACCGCCCCCGAATACGCGGGAGCCCGGGACGCGCGTCCCGGTAAAAGCCGCCCTATGTTTGCGCATTCGCGGGACGCGCGAGAGGCCTTCGCGCGCGCATGCGAATAAGCTCGCGCACGCACTGCGGCCTGCCTTCAGCGCGCCGACGGAAACACAACCTATGGTGAACCACATCGGTGTAACTACTAGATGTTGTGGTCCAACCGTAGGAGTGACGCACCATGAACGCAAGTCGGAACCGCCGGTGCGCCGCGATCGGGCCCGCCATCAGGGCGAACGGCGGTGGAACCGGCGTGTCGCGGGGCGCGCCCCCTCGTCCGCAACGAGGGCATCAGCGGTCACCCTGGCACCGCCGCCACGGTTGATCGACTTCGGCGCCCCTCCGGCATAAGATCGCGCAAGTCGAACACGATATCGATCGAACTCCCGTACGATGTCGTTCACCGGACGGTTCACCGAATGGGCGACTCTCGAACAACTGTTTGATGACGATCTTGAACAGGGTTATTGTCGCTGTGTGCGACACGAGCAATACGGATGGGGAGCCGGCCGGGCGGTTTGGCGTCAGAGGGCGTCCTTGGGGCGTCCGGCGAGGAGGACATTGTGAGCGAGCAGCAAGAGATCGGCACGGTCGTCAGCGATCTGGCGGTGCGCAGGCGTGACTCCCTTGGTCTCACCCCGCGGCAACGCAAGATCCTCGAGGTGATCCGTGACTCGGTCCAGCAGCGCGGGTATCCGCCGTCCATGCGCGAGATCGGCGAGGCCGTCCAGCTCACCAGCACCTCCAGCGTGTCCCACCAGTTGACCGCACTGCAGCGCAAGGGCTATCTCCGCCGTGACCCGCACCGTCCCCGCGCACTGGAGGTCCGCCTGCCCGGCGAGCCGGCGCTGTGGGTCGACCCCGTCGCGCCCGGCGAGGACGAACAGCTCGTGACCCGCCCGACGGCCGCGTTCGTCCCCCTGGTCGGCCGCATCGCCGCCGGTGGCCCCATCCTGGCCGAAGAGCGGGTCGAGGACGTCTTCGCCCTGCCCAAGCAGCTCGTCGGCGAGGGCACGCTGTTCCTGCTCCAGGTCGCCGGAGACTCGATGATCGACGTCGCCATCGCCGACGGCGACTGGGTGGTCGTGCGCCAGCAGCCGGTGGCCGACAACGGCGACATCGTCGCCGCCATGATCGACGGCGAGGCCACGGTGAAGACCTTCAAGCGCAAGGACGGCCACGTCTGGCTGGTGCCGCACAACGCCAACTACGACCCCATCCCCGGTGACGAGGCGACCGTCCTGGGCAAGGTCGTCGCGGTCCTGCGCAAGCTCTGACCGCCGCCCCCGACCCCCGCGATTCCCCGTCCGCGCCTGAGCGCTCACCCTTCCGGTGAGCGCTCAGGCGTTTCGCATGCCGCCCCGGCCGGTGCGCGGCCGGCGGGTCAGGGAACGATGTTGACGAGCTTGGGCGCCCGCACGATCACCTTGCGCGGCGCGCCGTCGAGGTAGGCCCGCACCTTCTCCGAGGCGAGCGCCAGCTCCTGCAGATCGGCCTCGGAGATCGTCGGCGCGACCTCCAGGCGGTCTCTGACCTTGCCCGCCACCTGCACGACGCAGGTGACCGACTCGCGCACCAGCAGGGCCGGGTCGGCGACCGGCCAGCCGCCGCGGACGATCGTCGGGCCGTGGCCCAGCCGCTCCCAGCCCTCCTCGGCCACGTACGGCGTGACCAGCGACAGCATGACGGCCAGCGCCTCGGCGGCCTCCCGCACGGCGGGGTCGGCCGCGCCGGGGCCCGCGTCGATGGCCCGGCGCGCGGCGGTGGTCAGTTCCATCATGCGGGCGATGGCCACGTTGAAGTGGTAGGACTCGATCAGCCGGGTGACCTCGTCGATGGCGCGGTGGGTGACCTTGCGCAGCTCCAGGTCGCCGGCGGCGGGGTCCACGCCCGGCGCGGAGGCCGCGCCGGCCTCGGCCATGACGCGGAACGCCCGGGCCAGGAACTTCTGCGAGGCGCCCGGCGAGACGGCCGCCCAGTCGATGTCGTCCTCCGGGGGACCGGCGAACAGCATCGTCAGGCGGACCGCGTCCACGCCGAAGTTGTCGATCTGCTCGCCCAGGTCGACGCCGTTGCCCAGGGACTTGGACATGCCCTTGCCCTGGTTGATGACCTCGCCCTGGTTCAGCAGGCGCACGAACGGCTCGGTGAAGTCGACCATGCCCATGTCGTGCAGGACCTTGGTGAAGAACCGGGAGTACAGCAGGTGCAGCACGGCGTGCTCGGAGCCGCCGACGTACTGGTCGATCGGCCCCCAGCGGCGCACCTGCTCGACGTCGAACGGCCCGTCCTCGTAGTGCGGCGAGCAGTAGCGCAGGTAGTACCAGGAGGAGTCGACGAAGGTGTCCATCGTGTCGGTGTCGCGCTGGGCGGGGCCGCCGCACTTGGGGCACTCGACGTTGACCCACTCGGTGGCGCTCGCCAGCGGCGAGACCCCCTTGGGGGCCAGCGCCTCGCCGCGCAGGTCGGGCAGCGTGACCGGCAGCTGCTCGTCCGGGACGGGCACCTCGCCGCAGTCGGGGCAGTGGATGATCGGGATCGGCGTGCCCCAGAAGCGCTGGCGCGACAGCAGCCAGTCGCGCAGGCGGTAGTTCACCGCCGCGCGCCCGGCGTCGTGCTCGTCAAGCACCTCGATGATGCGGGCGATGGCCTCGGTCTTGGACAGGCCGTCCAGCGGCCCGGAGTTGACCAGCGTGCCCTCGCCGGGGGTGGCCACGCCGGTCTCGCCGGGGTCGGCCAGGCCGGTGTGCACGACGACCCGCACGGGCAGGTCGAACTTCAGCGCGAAGTCCAGGTCGCGCTGGTCGTGGGCGGGCACCGCCATGATCGCGCCGTGGCCGTAGCCGGACAGCACGTAGTCGGCGGCCCACACCGGCAGGCGCTCGCCGTTGACCGGGTTGACGGCGTAGCGGCCAAGGAAGACGCCGGTCTTCTCCTTGTCGGTGGCCAGCCGCTCGATGTCGGTCAGCTTGGCGACCTGGGAGCGGTAGGCCGTGAGCTCCGGCAGCCGCTCGGGGTCGCACAGTTCCTCGGCCAGCGGCGCGTCGGCGGCGACCACGAAGAACGTCGCGCCGTACAGGGTGTCGGGGCGGGTGGTGTAGACGGTGACCGGCTCGTCGCGGCCCTCGATGGCGAAGCGGACGTCGGCGCCCTCGGAGCGGCCGATCCAGTTGCGCTGCATGGTCAGGATGCGCTCGGGCCAGCCGCCCAGCTGGTCCATGTCCTGCAGCAGCCGGTCGGCGTACTCGGTGATCTTGAAGTACCACTGGGTCAGCTCGCGGCGCACGACGTCGGCTCCGCAGCGCTCACAGCGGCCGGCGACGACCTGCTCGTTCGCCAGCACCGTCTGGTCCTTGGGACACCAGTTGACCAGGCCGCCCTTGCGGTAGGCCAGGCCGCGCTCGAAGAAGCGGTTGAACAGCCACTGGTTCCAGCGGTAGTACTCGGGGTCGCTGGTGTGCAGGCGCCGGGACCAGTCGAAGGAGATGCCGTACCTCTTGAAGGAGGTGGCCTGGGTCTCGATGTTGGCGTAGGTCCACTCGGCGGGGTGGGCGTTGCGCTTGATCGCGGCGTTCTCGGCCGGCAGCCCGAAGGAGTCCCATCCGATGGGGTGCAGCACGTTGTCGCCGCGCTGGAGCCAGTAGCGCGCGACGACGTCGGCGATGGCGAAGACCTCGCCGTGCCCCATGTGGAGGTCGCCGGAGGGGTAGGGGAACATGTCGAGCAGGTACTTGCGCGGACGCGCGTCATCGGCGTCCTCGTTCGCGCGGAAGGCGTCCAGTTCCTCCCACCGGGCCTGCCACTTCTCCTGCAGCGCCTGCGGATCGTACTGCTCGTCACTCACGGCCATGTCCCTCGGATCGACTCAGCGCGGATGGCTGGACCAATAAAGAAACCCCTCGTGGGCACGAGGGGCAGCCGCGTCGACCGGTGTCTCAGCTCGGTCGGCGCGGCCCGCTAAGAAGCAGGGTCCTGCCACGCATAGCTCAAGGGTAGCGCAGCGGGCAATCGGTCTTCATGGCCTTCCGGCGGCACCCCTGATAACCCAGGGAAAACGGGCAGGCGGCGGACCAAAGGTGATAGATCCGTTGTGACCTCATATGTCCCTTTAGTTTACCCTTTTCGCGTGGCGAACTCGTATGAACCGGCACGTGGCCCCAATGTCGCGGAAGAGAGCCTGCCGATGCAGGACCCTCCGACCGACCCGACAGGCCTGCAGTTCAGGGGAGCTTTCTCGGATTCTCCTGCGGAGACCCCCGCTCCGCATGAGATCATGCCGAGCACCCCCAATCCGGGCATGATGTCGGGAGGTTCGCCAGCAATGGCTCCTGAGCAGTCCAGCCGGTCCACGCGACCCCCAGCGTGGCCGGAGATGCCGCCTCCTCCCCCGCCCCCATCGCCCTCGGTGTTCGACCCGGCGCCCTACGGCGGCCGCGCCGCCGATCCCCTCTCGCCCGGAGAGGGGCAGCAGTACGGCGCCCACGCCCCTCGCGACACCGCCACGCAGACGGCCTTCCCGCCTCCGCCGCCGCTCTCCGACCCGCCGTTCTCCCCGCAGCCCACCGGGCCCCAGCAGTACACCCCCCAGCCCACCGGACCGCAGTACACCTCCCAGCCCACGGGGCCGCAGCAGTACACCCCCCCGCAGCCCAACGCGCCGCAGCAGTACACCTCCCAGCCGACCGGGCCGCAGTACACCTCCCAGCCCTCCGGGCCGCAGTACACCCCGCAGCCGACCGGGCCCCTGCCGCACGGCCCCTCGACCGGCCCGCAGCAGCCGCACACCCCGCACCCCGGCTCAGCTTCCGGGCCTCAGCGGCAGGCGGCCACCGGCCCGCAGGCCTACGCCCCCGCCGGCGACCAGCGGTACACGCCTTCGCCCACCGGCCCGCAGGGGTACGCCCCCTCGCCGTCCGGTCCCCAGCAGGTGCCCGGCCGTCAGGCCCCGTCCGCGACCGGCCCGCTCCAGGCGCCGACGGGCGCGTACGTCCCGGCCGGCACCGAGACCACCATGCGGGTGCCCGGCCCGGCCGCGCCCGAGGCCCCGCCGGGACGTCGTCACGCCGCCCCGGACGACCCCGCCGACCCCTACAAGCCGTTCGTCACCGCCGGGCAGATCAGCGGGCCCAAGACCCCTCCCCCGGAGCGCCAGCAGGAGCTGTGGAACACCGTCTTCGGCGAGAACTACGACGCGATGGGCGAGGAGGGCGACGACGAGGCCGGCAACGGCAGGCGCGTATGGCTGCCGGCGCTGGTCGCCTCGGTCCTGGTCGCCCTGGTGGCGGCCCTGCTGTGGGCGTTCCTGGTGGGCCCGCTGAGCGGCTCGGGCGGGCACGGCTCCGCCGCCTCCGGTGATCCCTCCCCCAAGAGCACCGCCAAGGCCTCCACCTCCGGCAAGGGGGGCACCGGCACCACCAAGCCGCAGTCGATCGGCCGGCTGCCCAGGTACCGCGGCCAGGCCTCGCCCCGCGCCGGCATCCTCACCGACAAGGCCGCCGGCCTCAGCGTCGTGCGCCTCGGCGGGCCGTGGCGGCTGGACCTTCGCTCCCAGCACGTCCAGGAGACCTACGGCTACACCACGCGCCAGTACGTCGCCGCGGGCACGGACCCGGCGGGCAAGCCGCAGTTCGCGCAGGTCATGACGGGGCGGCTTCCCGCGGCCCTGGCCTCGAAGTACGACGCGGCCAAGCCGGACGACCTGGCCCCGGTGATCAGCTCGGTGGCCTTCTCCGCACGCAACAAGTTCTTCCCGGCGGGCAACAAGATCGTCAAGACCGCCGAGCAGAAGGTCGCCGCCGGCGGGCACCCCGCGCGCCTCGCCGCCTACCAGGTCATGGCGGGCGACGCCAAGACGACGCTGGTCGTCGCCGCGGTGAGCACGGGGGCCGATCTGCCGGTGATCGTCTACATGGCGGTGCCGGACGGCAAGAAGGAACTGCTGCCCGATGTCAACACCGTGTTCTCCTCGATCAGGCCGGCCGGCCCCGCCTCCTGATCCCGGCGGGCCGCCTCCGGCCGGTCCGCCCCGGCCGGGCGGCGGCCCGGCGGCCCGCTAGAAGTCGCAGGGCAGGTGCTTGACGCCGTTGATGAAGCTGGAGAACAGCCGCTGCGGCCGGCCCGCCTCGATGCGCGGCACGCGGTGGAGCAGCTCGCGGAACATCAGGGTGATCTCGCGGCGGGCCAGGTGGGCGCCCAGGCAGAAGTGCGGGCCGGGGCCGCCGAAGCCGACGTGCGGGTTCGGGTCGCGGGTGATGTCGAACCGGTAGGGGTCGGCGAACACGTCGGCGTCCCGGTTGGCCGACCAGTAGTACAGCACCGTCTTCTCGCCCTTGTGGTAGGTCGTGCCGTTCAGCTCGATGTCACGGGTCACCTTGCGCCGCATGTAGTTCACCGGCGAGGCCAGCCGGACGATCTCCTCCACCGCCTTGGGCGCGTGGCCCTCGACATCGCTCAGCCAGCGCGCCTTCTCGGCGGGGTTGCGGGTGAGCAGCAGCAGGCCCTGCGAGATGGCGTTCCTGGTGGTCTCGTTGCCGGCCACGACGAGCAGGATGAAGAACGACCCGAGCTCCTGCATGGTGAGCCGCTCGCCGTCGACGTTGGCGTTGACCAGCGAGGAGGTGAGATCGCCCGTGGGGTTCTCGGCGCGGAAGGCGGCGAGGTCCTGCACGAGCTGCTGGAGCTCCATCCCCGCGGTGAGCAGGGCGCTGACGATCTCGTCCTGGTCGCCGGAGGGCACGTACTCGGGGTCGGAGGCGCCGAGGATGACGTTGGACCGGTCGAAGACGTACCCGTAGTCCTTCTCGGGGATGCCCATCATGTCGCAGATGATCTTCAGCGGCAGGCGGGCGGCCACCTCGGTGACGAAGTCGCAGCCGGGCCCCTTCTCCAGCAGCTCGTCCACGATGCGGGCGGCCGCGGCCTGCACGTCCTCCTCGAACTTCTGGATCATCTTCGGCGTGAAGGCCCGCGAGACGATGCGCCGCAGCCGGGCGTGCCGCGGGTCGTCCATGTTGATCATCGAGCCGAAGTACTCGGCGAACTCGGCGGGCATGTCGGCGATGTTGGTGGCGCCGCCCTCGCCCGAGCTGAACACCTCCGGGTTGCGGCTGATCGCCAGGACGTCGGCGTGCCGGACGATCGCGTGGTACCCCTCGCCCCGGGGCGCGAACGACAGCTCCGGCTCGGCGAAGAAGACCGGGGTCTCACGGCCGCGCAGCAACTCGAAGGCGTGCTCGCGCTCGGCCATCGGCCGTGCCCAGAAGTCCCAGTCGGACAGGTCGATCTGGTCGTAGGAGGTGATCGGTCGGCGGCCGGGGGGTGTTTCCACGCTCATGCTTCCATGATTGAGAGAAGTGCTCACTTACGTCAAACCGCGCGCGATCTTCCAGCGGCCGCGGGCGGCTCAGCGGGTCCGGTAGGACATGTGCTTGATGCCGTTGATGAAGTTGGACAGCAGGTAGTCCGGCTCGCCGGTGGCCCGGATGCCGGGCAGGCGGGTGAACAGCTCGCGGAACATCACCGTGATCTCCCGCCGGGCCAGGTGCGCGCCCAGGCAGTAGTGCGGGCCGGGGCCGCCGAAGCCGACGTGCGGGTTGGGGTCGCGGGTGATGTCGAAGACGTCGGGGTCGTCGAACACCGTCTCATCCCGGTTGGCCGAGTTGTAGAACAGCAGCACCTTGTCGCCCTTGGTGTAGCGCTGTCCGTTCATCTCGTGGTCGCGGGTCAGCGTGCGGCGGAACTGGACCACCGGGGTGGCGTGCCGCACGACCTCCTCGACCGCGCCCGCGATGCGGGCGTCGAAGTCGCCCAGCAGCAGCTCTCGCTGGCCGGGATTGTCGGTGAACAGCTTCAGGCCGTGGGAGATGGCGTTGCGCGTGGTCTCGCTGCCGGCCACGACCAGCAGGATGAAGAACGACCCGAGTTCCTGGGAGGTCAGGTGCTCCTCGCCGTTGACCAGCATGCCGGTGAGGTCCTCGACGGGCACGCCCCGGCGCTCGCGTCCGAGCCGGCGGGCCAGCGCGCTGAGCTCGTGCCCGGCGCGCAGCAGCTTGGCCAGGCCCCGGGCGACGTTCCACCGGTTGATGTCGGGACGGATGCCGCTGTACTCGGCGTCGGCGTTGCCCAGGATGATGTTCGTGTTCCGGAACACCATTTCTTGATATTTCGCGGGAATGCCCATCATGTCGCAGATCACCTGCACGGGCAGGCGCGCCGCGATCTGCAGCACGAAGTCGCCCGGCCCCTCGGCGACGGCCCGGTCGACGATCTCGCGGGCCGCCCGGGCGAGGTCCACCTCCATCTTCCGCAGGATCTTCGGAGTGAAGGCCCGGGAGACGATGCGCCGCAGCCGCGCGTGCGCCGGATCGTCCATATTGATCATGGAGCCGAAGTAGACGGCCAGCCACCTCGGCATGTCCGGGATGCTGTTGGCCGTGGGCTCGCTGCTGAACACCCCCGCCGCGCGGCTGGCCTCGGTGACGTCCGCGTGCCGCACCAGCGCGTAGTAGCCGGGCCCGTGCCCGATGAACGGGATCTTGTTCTCCCGGACGAACACCGGCCGCTCCAGCTCCCGCAGCCGCCGGAACGCCTCCTCCCGACGGCGCGGCGGCAACCCCCAGAACGGGATCTCCGACAGGTCGACGCCGGTCAGGTCCGCGGTCATCTCACGCCCCGCGGATCAGGTCGGCCGCCCGCTCGGCGATCATGATGGTCGGGGCGTGGGTGTGGCCGCGGTTCAGCATCGGCATGACCGAGGCGTCCACCACGCGCAGCCCCGGCACGCCGATGACGCGCAGCGAGGGGTCCACCACCGCGTCGTCCTCGATGCCCATCTTGCAGGTGCCCGCCGGGTGGTACAGCGTCTCGGAGCGCTCGCGGACGTACCGGGCGAGCTCCTCGTCGGTCCGCGCGCCCTCGTAGGGCTTCATCGGCGCGCCCGCGTACGGCGCGAGCGCCGTCGTGGCGAACGCCTCCTGCGCCCTTCTCAGCCCGGCCACCATCCGGCGCACGTCGGCCTGCGCGGTCAAGTAGCGCGGGTCGATCACCACGTCCCGGCCGTCCAAGGTGATCCGCCCGCGGCTCTCGGGCTGGAGCAGGATGACGCCGATGGTGATCCCGTGCCCGGGCGGCGGGGTGAGCCCGTGATCGACGAACGGCGCCGGGGCGAACAGCAGCTCGATGTCCGGGGCGGGCTCCTCGGGGGAGGTCCGGACGAAGGCCACCGCCTCTCCGACGTTGGAGGTCAGCAGGCCGTCGCGGCGCAGCAGGTAGCGGGCGAGGTTGCCGAGCGACTCGGCGCCGGCCAGGGTGACCGGCCGGGGGCACTCCAGCATGATCGCCGAGGCGAGGTGGTCCATCAGGTTGCGCCCGACTCCGGGCAGCTCGTGCCGCGGCTCGACCCCGGCGGCCCGCAGCGCGTCGGGGTCGCCGATGCCCGAGAGCATGAGCAGGTGCGGCGAGCCGATCGCCCCGGCCGACACGATGACCTCCTTGCCCGCACTCACCCGGCGGCCCCCGCCGTACTCCACGCCCGTCGCCCGGCCGTCCTCGTCCAGCAGGAGGCGCTCGGCCTGCGCGGCGGTGAGCACGGTCAGGTTCGGGCGGCCCATCGCGGGCCGCAGGTAGGCGTCGGCGGCGCTCCAGCGGCGTCCCCGGTCCTGGGTGACCGGCGTCGGGGAGAAGCCCTCGTTGGAGGGGCCGTTGAGCTCCTCCAGGCGGGTGAGCCCCATCTCCTCGCAGGCGCGCAGGAACGCCTGGGTGGTCACGTTGGGGGCGCGCAGCTCGGAGATGTAGGTCGGGCCGTCGGTCCCGTACACCGCGCCGTGATTGGAGCCGATCCGCCGCTCCGAGCGCCGGAAGTACGGCAGGACCTCCTCGTAGGACCAGCCGGGCAGGTTCCAGCCGTCGTAGTCGGCCCGGTGACCGCGCACCCACATCTGGGCGTTCATCGACGAAGAGCCGCCCAAGGTCCTGCCGCGGGGCCAGTACAGTCTGCGCCCGCCCATCTCCTTCTGCTCGGCGGTGGTGAAGTCCCAGTCGTAGGGGGTCTTGAACAGCTTGGAGAAGGCGGCGGGCACGCGGATCTCGAACTTGCGGTCGGCCCCGCCGGCCTCCAGCAGCGCCACCCGCACCGAGGGGTCCGCCGAGAGCCGGTTGGCCAGGACGCAGCCGGCCGAGCCCGCTCCGACGATGACGTAGTCGTACTGCATGGGGGCCTCCGGGGGGACGTGATCGGCTCCCACCGTACTTACGCCCGCGCGCCGCCCCGCGTCCACGCTCGTTACCGGATAGTAGCTATCGGCTGGCAAGATGACGCCGACCCCCTGCGAGCGCCACCGCGCCGTACGCGCCGGGGCGCCGGCAGCACGAGGAGATCGCCATGCTCAACCTTTCCGTCATCCTGGAGGACAGCGCACGGGAGCGTCCCGACCGCACGGCCGTGGTGTTCGGAGACCTGCGCATGTCCTATGCCCTGGTGAACTCCCTGGCAGACCAGGTGGCGGGCCTGCTCGCCTCGCGGGGCATCGGCAGGGGCGACAAGGTCGCGCTCGCCTGCCCGAACCTGCCCTACTTCCCGATCGTCTACTTCGGCATCCTCAAGGCCGGCGCGACCGTCGTCCCGCTCAACGTGCTGCTCCAGGCCCGCGAGATCGCCTACCACCTGCGCGACTCGCGGGCCAAGGCGCTGTTCTGCTTCGAGGGCACCCCCGAGCTGCCGCTCGGCCGGCGCGGCCACGAGGGGTTTCGCGAGGCGGTCGCCGAGGGCGGGCCCGACGCGGACGGGTTCTTCATCCTGCCCGCCACCCCGCTCGGCACCGAATCGGGCATCGAGGGCGTCCCGACCCTCTGGACGGCGCTGAGCGGGCTCCCCGACCGGTTCGAGACCGTGGCCACCGCTCCGGAGGACACCGCCGTGATCCTCTACACCAGCGGCACCACAGGGCAGCCCAAGGGCGCCGAGCTCAGCCACCAGAACATGCTGCTGAACGCCGTGGTCTCCGACGAGATGTTCGAGCTGACCGGCGACGACGTCTTCCTGGCCGCCCTGCCGCTGTTCCACTCCTTCGGCCAGACCGTCATCATGAACGCCGGCTTCCGCCGCCGGGCCGCCCTGGTGATGGTGCCGCGCTTCGAGCCGGCCGCGGCGCTGGCGCTGATGCGCGAGGAGCGCGTGACCATGTTCGCGGGTGTGCCCACCATGTACTGGGCGATGCTCACCTCGGTGCACGCGGACGGCGCCGAAGTGCCCTCCACCCTGCGTACGGCGGCCTCGGGCGGCGCGTCGCTCCCCGTGGAGGTGCTCAAGGACTTCGAGAAGACCTTCGGCCTGCCGGTGATGGAAGGCTACGGGCTGTCGGAGACCTCTCCGGTGGCGAGCTTCAACCAGCGCGGCCGGCCCGCCAAGCCCGGGTCGATCGGCACCCCGGTCTGGGGTGTGGAGATGAAGCTGATCGACCCGGCGTGGAACACCGTCGCAGGCGAGGGACCGGGCGAGATCGCGATCCGCGGGCACAATGTCATGAAGGGCTATCTCGGGCGACCGGAGGCCACCGCCGAGGTGACGAAGGACGGCTGGTTCCGCACCGGGGACATCGCCACCCGCGACGCCGACGGCTACTACTTCATCATCGACCGCGTCAAGGACATGATCATCCGCGGTGGGTTCAACGTCTATCCGCGCGAGCTGGAAGAGGTGCTGATGACCCACGAGGCGGTCTCCCTGGCCGCCGTCGTCGGCGTCCCGCACGGCTCCCACGGCGAGGAGATCAAGGCGTACGTGATCCGCAGACCCGGCGCGACCGTCACCGAGGACGAACTGCTCGCCTGGTGCAAGGAGAACATGGCGGCCTACAAGTACCCGCGGCTGCTGGAGTTCCGCGATTCGTTCCCGATGACGGCCAGCGGCAAGATCCTCAAGCGCGAGCTGCGCTGACGGCTCCCGACCCGCCGGCGTCATGGGCATCTGCGTCACGGGCATCCGCGTCACGGGCATCCGCGTCACGAGCATCCGCGTCACGGGCATCCGCGTCACGAGCGTCGGCGTCACGGGCATCTGCGTCACGGATCCCGGCCGCCGCAGAGCAGGGACTCCAGGCACGCGACCTCCCCAAATCGGGCAAAACAACAAGGAGGCGGGTCGAAGGATCTCCCCTGAACTGGAGGCGATGCCATGGACGTCCGCGATCACATGCGGCGGGTCCCCGAACTGGACAGGTTTCCCAGCGTGGACGAGATGGGCGCCGAGCTGGACGAACTGGCCGCCCGCTACCCAGGCCTGGTACAGGTGCGCCGCATCGGCGCCTCACGCCTGGGCGAGCCTCTGCGGGCGCTCACCGTCGGCGACGGGGACCGCGACGCGCTCATCATCGGCGGCCCGCACCCCAACGAGCCGATCGGCTCGCTCACCGTCAGCCACCTGACCCGTCTGCTCTGCCAGGACGCCGCCCTGCGCGAGGGGCTCGGCTACCGCTGGCACCTGATCCCGTGCGTCGACCCCGACGGCGCCCGCCTCAACGAAGGCTGGTACGCCCGCCCCGGCGACCGGCGCCACTACGCCCGGCAATTCTACCGGCCCGCCTGGCGCGACCAGGTGGAGTGGACCTTCCCGATCTCCGGCGAGGGCTACGCGTTCGACCGCACCCTCCCCGAGACGGAGGCGCTGATGCGGCTCATGGACCAGGTGCGGCCGGCCTTCGTCTACTCCCTGCACAACGGCGAGTACAGCGGCGCCTTCTTCTACCTCAACCACCACGACCCGGCCCTCGCCGCCCGGCTCACCGAACTACCCGCCCTGGAGGGCATCCCGCTGCACCACGGCCAGCCCGAGCTGCCCGGCTCGGTCGCCATCGCCCCGGCCGTCTACCCCACCCCTGGCGGGCCCGGCCAGGCCAGGATCTTCGGCTCCGGCGGCGGCAGCGCCGACTACGCCGCGAGGTTCGGCGCGCTGCACCTGATCACCGAGCTGCCGTACTGGGCCGACGAGCGCGTCTGCGACCCCAGCCCCACGGCCACCTCCTACGGCGAGGTCATCAAAACCGGGCTCGCCGCGCAACGCGAGGCCATCGACGTCCTCAGCGCGATCATGGCGGCGGTGCGGGCCGACCTCACCGTCCACTCGCCCTTCCGCCGCTCCGTCGAGGACATGCTCGACACCTACCGCAGGTTCGCCGACGTGTGGGAGGGCCTGCCCGGCGTCGAGCGCCCCGCGACCGTCGCCGAGCAGTTCGGCAACCGGCAGACCCTGCACATGCGCCGATTACGCTCCTGCGGGACCTTCCGCCGCATGCTGCACGCCGAGGTCGCCGCCGGCAACCTCACCCCCGCCATCCGGGCGCAGCGGGAGCGGCTGGGCGAGCTGTTCGACGCCTGGTACGCCGAGGCCGACGCCGAGTCGGGCGGACGGCCGATCGCCATCCGCAAGCTGGTCGCGGTCCAGCTCGCCGCCGGCCTCGTCGCCGCCGAACACCACGCCCGGCGCTGAGCGGTCACGCACCCCTCTGAGCCGTCCGGTCACGTGCGGGGCCGTGGCACGTACGCCGCCGTGGCATACACGAGGCCGTGGCACGTACGGCCGGGCACGTGCCGGGAGAAGGCGGCGGCCCGCCCGGGCTCCTCAGGGGAGGCCGGACGGGCCGTCGTCACGTGATCGCGTGGGGCGCCGATCAGGGCCAGTCGAGCGCGGGCCGCAGCGGGACGCCCGACTCGCCCCGGTCGCCGAGCTTCACGCCGAGCACCTGGTGGAGCTGCACCTTGTTGCGCTCGAAGCCGACGATGCAGCCGGCCATGTAGAGCCGCCACACCCGCGCCGTGCCGGGGCCGACCTCCTCGACCGCTTCGTCCCAGTGGGCGTCGAGGTTGGCGCACCACTTCTCGAGGGTCTTGGCGTAGTGCTCGCGGAGGTTCTCCTCGTGCCGGATCTCGAAGCCGGTGTCCTCCATCTCGCGGACGAGATGACCCACCGACTCAAGCTCCCCGTCGGGGAAGACGTAGCGGTTGATGAAACCGCCCTTGTTGATCGTCCTCTCCTTGCCGGTCGGCCGGGTGATGCAGTGGTTGAGCAGCCGGCCGCCGGGCTTGAGCTTGCCGTACAGGAAGCCGAAGTAGCCGGGAAGCTGGTCCTTGCCGATGTGCTCGGTCAGGCCGATGGAGCTGACCGCGTCGAAGCCGGTCTCGGCGACGTCGCGGTAGTCCAGGTGGCGCACCTCGGCCAGCTCCGACAACCCCGCCTCGGCGATGGCCTTCTGCGCCCACTCGGCCTGCTGGCGCGACAGCGTGACCCCGAGGCCCTTGACCCCGTAGTGCTTGGCCGCGTGCATCACCATGCCGCCCCAGCCGCAGCCGACGTCCAGCAGACGCATGCCCGGCTTGAGGGCGAGCTTCTTGGCGACCAGGTCGAACTTGGCGAACTGCGCCTCCTCCAGCGAGGAGCCCTCCTCGGGGAAGGTCGCGCAGGTGTAGGCCATGGAGGGGCCGAGCACCCACTCGTAGAACCGGTTGGAGACGTCGTAGTGGTGGTGGATCGCCTCGGCGTCCCGCTGCTTGGCGTGGCGGCTGCCGAGCCTCGCCATGGCGCTGCGGCGGACCTCCTGCGGGGGCGGCGGCACCCGCATGAGCAGCGGCTTGACGCCCAGCGACCGCGCGACGGAGATCTTCTCCTTCACCGGCATGTCGTTGAGCGTGATCTGCGCCATCTCCGACAGCAGGGTGTACATGTCGCCGTGCACGTCGATGTGACCGGCGATGTAGGCCCTGGCGAGCCCCATCTCCCCTGGCGACTGCGCCAGGTAGGCCACCGCTATGGGCGACTTGACCTCGATGCGGACGGAAGCGCCCGACGGCCCCGCCTTGCTGCCGTCGTACGCCGCGAACTCGATGTTCGCGTCTGGCCCGACGATCTTCTCGAAGATCTGGGCGAGTGTCATGCGACCAACCTCCTCAACGCCCCCGTACGCATTTCTCATAGAGGTCGAGCAGCCGGGCGCCCGGATCGTAGGCACGTTTGACCGGCCAGTAGGCGTCGCCGTTGTAGAGACGCCAGAACTCCTCACGGGGGTAGAACGATGTCGAGTACAGGGACTTGTGGCCGCCCAGGTCGTGCACGGAGTTCTCGATCAGCCGGTTGTGGTAACCGTCGAACTGTCCGCGCGGGAGGGCGACCATGCCCCAGAACCCGAAGTTCACATAGAGCTTTCCCGGCTCCAGCGGGTACAGCGGCCACTCGCCGGTGGCCTTCAGCGGGCACATCCACACGGGCGTCATGCCCACCTTGCCGTGGAAGAACTCCAGGAAATCGGCGCCTCGCTCGACCGGGACCTCCACGTCCTGGATGACCGACTCCTGTACCGGGTTGCCGCGCCACCGGTCTACGCGGGCCGTCACGCCGTACCTCTGGTCGAGCCCGACCAGCTTGCGGTAGACGTCCGAGCGCAGGTAGCGCCGCGGCATCAGCGAGCGCACCAGCGGCTGCTGCACGCCGAAGGCCCGCGAGCACCAGAACCAGTCGGTGTCCCAGCGCCACAGGTAGTCGCGGACGGTCAGCCAGTCGCGAGTGCGGGTGCGGATCGACTGGTAGTAGATGCGCATGCCGGTGTAGTCCGAGGCGTACGGCGCGCGGTCGGCGAACTGGCCGACGGTGATGTACATCTCGCCCGGCTCGAAGAACGTGCCGTCGACGAAGTCGACCTTCTCCCCCTCATAGTGGCCGCTGTCGCAGATCTCCTGCATGGCCAGCATGCATTTGGCGGCGTCGGAGAAGGGGATGTGCGTGAGCCGCACGTACGGCTTGACCGGGAGCAGCTTGATGCGCAGCCGCAGCGCGTAGCCCAGGGTGCCGTAGGAGTTGGGGAAGGCGTGGAACAGATCGCTGTGCTCGTTGTCGTCCCTGGCCACCAGGACGCGGCCGTCACCGGTGAGGATCTCCATCTCCTCGACCGACTCGTGCGGCAGCCCGTGGCGGAAGCTGGAGGACTCGATGCCGAGCCCGGTGACCGCGCCGCCCAGGGTGATCGTCTTGAGCTGCGGGACGACGTACGGCATGAGGCCGGCCGGGAGCGTGGCGTCCACCAGGCGCTCGTAGGTCGTCATGCCCTGGACCTCGGCGGTCCTGCTCTCCGGGTCCACCTGGATCACCTTGTCCAGGTCGCGCGCGGTGAGCTTGGCCGTCTTGCCCGGCTCACGGAACCGGAACAGGTTCGTCGTCGGCTTCGCCAGCCTCGGAGAGGCTCCGTCCGGGAGGGCGGTGTAGGACTCCCTGATCTGCTCCACAGCCGCTCGATGGGCTGTCATCTGGGCGGTCGTCCTCACCGTGCGATCTGGCATGCCACCACCCCCTATAACTAAGTGCGTGGAGATCGACGCTACGACGCTATCTCCTGTCTTGACCATCGACCAGAGTAGACACGTTAAACCCGCGCAAACTCCCGACCCCCCTTCAAAGCGTTGTGGCACAAGGGTTAGCGTCATGTTCGCAGGTGAGAGGCGGGGCGGTGGGAACCGTTTTCACCAAGCGTTTGCTTGCTACCGCGATGGGGACTATCGTCGGCATCGCACCCGAGGAGAACAGCGATGAGCACGAACGGCGCCCCGGACCCCCATAACGCCCCGGCACCGCACAACACCCCCCAAACGCCCCCTCTTCCTGCCTCCACCACCTCGGCCAGGGCCGCCGACGACTCCCCTCCCCCTGCTGCAGCCTCCGGCCCGGCCGCCGGCCCCGGGAGCGGCTCTCAGGGCGGACCGCTCGCCGGGGTGCGCGTGCTGGAACTCGCAGGGCTCGCGCCCGGGCCCTTCGCGGGCATGATGCTGGCCGACCACGGCGCCGAGGTGCTCAGGGTCGACCGCGTCTCCACCGTCGCCAGGAGCGGCGACCGCCCCCGCCCCGACGTCATGGACCGCGGCAAGCGCACCATCGGCCTGGACCTGAAGTCCCCCGACGGCGTCGCCGCGTTCAAGCGGATGGCCGCGACCGCCGACGTCGTCATCGACGTCTTCCGCCCCGGCGTGGCCGAGCGCCTCGGCATCGGCCCCGCCGACCTGCACGCCGTCAACGAGCGGCTCGTGTACGGCCGCATGACCGGCTGGGGCCAGGGCGGCCCGCTCGCGCCGACCGCCGGGCACGACATCGGCTACATCGCCATCGCCGGCGCCCTGTCGATGCTCGGCCGCGAGGGCGACAAGCCCACTCCCCCGATCAACATCCTCGGCGACTTCGCCGGCGGAGGCCTCATGCTCGCCTACGGGGTGGTGCTCGCCCTGTTCGAGCGCGAGCGCACAGGCCGCGGCAAGGTCATCGACGCCGCGATGGTCGACGGGGCCGCCTCCCTGTTCGCGATGTTCTACCACACCGCCCAGAGCGGCCTGTGGGGCCCGCGCGGCACCAACCTGCTCGACACCGGCGCCCCGATGTACGACACCTACGAGACCGCCGACGGCCGGTACCTCGCGGTCGGCGCGCTGGAGCCCGCCTTCTGGAACGAGATGGTCACCCGCATGGGCCTGACCGACCTGCCCGACCGGGACGACCGCGCCAACTGGCCGCGGATCCGCGAACGGCTCGCCACCGCCTTCAGGTCCAGGACACGCGCCGAGTGGGAGGCCGTCTTCGAGGGCTCGGACGCGTGCGTCACGCCCGTCCTGGACATGGGCGAGGCGGCCCGGCACCCGCACAACCTCGCCCGCGGCTCGTTCGTCGAGGTCGGCGGCGTCACCCAGCCGGCGCCCGCGCCCCGCCTGCTCGGCAGCGGCCGCGGCGACCTGGCGCAGGCCACCCGGCTGCACGACCTCACCTCCTGGGGCCTGTCCGACGAGCACGCCAAAGCCCTCCGCGCGGCCGGCGTCCTCGCCTGACCCCTCACCGGCAGCGTCCTCGCCAACCCTCGCCCCGGCTGAACCCGAACCGGCAGCGCCCCCGCCTGAACCCGAACCGGCAGCGTCCTCGCCGACCCCTCGCCCCGGCGTCCTGACTGAACCGTTCCGCCTGCGTCCTCGCCGAACCGCTACCGCCCGCGTTCTAGTTGAACCGCTACCGCCGGGTCCTCGCCGAACCGCTACCGCGCGTTCTGGTTCAACCGTTACCGCCGGGGTCCTTGCCTGTACCTGCGCCGGCGGTGTCCTCGTCCGCTTCGGTGACCACCGGCCCCTCGCGGGCTCGGCTCACGCCTGGGCGCGGGCCTGGTCCATGCCGGCGGGGACGGGAGTGTGGCCTGGCAGAACCGCCAGATACAGATCGACCCCGGCCCGGTGGTGGACCTCCAGGTCGGTGGTGAAGGCCCGCGCCGGCACCCCGCCCGACTCGGTGTGCCGCCACACCTGCTGCCACGCCTCGATGAGCGACTGCGGCATCGGGCCGTGCGCCTCGACCTTGAGCGCCTGGACGCCGGGCACACGCACCGCCACCATGCCCTCGGGCAACCCGGCCGCCGTGCGCACCGCCACCCCGACGACCTGGGTGTAGGCACCCTGATGATCGCTCTCGTAGTCGATCATCACCGCGTAGAGATTCTCGTCGATGCGCCCTGGAACGTGGGCGAACGCGCCCGGAGCACCGGCCCGTCCCCACAGGACCGGCAACTGCGCCCGCGAAGGATCGGCCTCCGCCGCGTTGCTGGTGCGCACGGCGTACCCGACGACGAGCACCTCCGGTCTGTCAACGATGATCATAACGCCTCCCCACTCGAGGGCCCCCCGCCTGCCCATCGCATCGCGCGGTCAATGCGGCCGGACCGGCCGACAGCCGACACGATCATCGCGCACAGAGGAGTCGGCAGGGGTACCCGGTCAGATCATCTCGCACGGAGCACCCAGCTGACCTGGGAAGTCCCATTGTTTACCATGAATCGCCTAGGCTGGACCAACGTGCGATTCCTCAACGATCAGGCGCCGATCTACGACCTGACCTACAGCGACGTCTTCATGGTCCCGTCACGCTCGGCCGTCGGCTCGCGCCTCGCGGTGGACCTCTCGACCCACGACGGCACGGGCACCACGATCCCCATCGTGGTGGCGAACATGACAGCGGTGGCCGGCCGGCGCATGGCCGAGACCATCGCCCGGCGCGGGGGCATCACCGTCATCCCGCAGGACATCCCCATCGACGTCGTCGCCGACGTGATCGACTTCGTGAAGAAGCGCGACCTGGTGCACGACACCCCCATCACCCTCACCGCGCACGAAACCGTCGGCGAAGCCCTCAACCTGCTGCCCAAGCGGGCGCACGGCGCGGTCGTCGTCGTCGACTGGGACAACCGGCCCATCGGCGTCGTCACCGAGGCCGACTGCCACGGGGTGGACATGTTCACCCAGCTCTCCCAGGTGATGTCGGGCTCACCGCTCACCATCCCGGCCGGCACCGACCCGCGGGCGGCGTTCGAACTGCTGCACAACGGACGCCACCGCCTCGCCCCCGTCGTCGACGGGGAGGGCCGGCTGGTCGGCGTCCTCACCCGCACCGGCGCGCTGCGTGCCACGCTGTACGAGCCCGCGGTGGACTCCCAGGGCCGCCTGCGCGTCGCCGCCGCCGTCGGCATCAACGGCGACGTCGCCGCCAAGGCCAAGGAGCTGGTGGACGCGGGCGTCGACTGCCTGGTCGTCGACACCGCCCACGGCCACCAGGAGAAGATGCTCTCGGCCCTGGCCGCAGTGCGCGCCCTCGACCCCGGCGTCCCCGTCGCCGCCGGCAACGTCGTCACAGCGGCGGGCGTGCGCGACCTGGTCGAGGCCGGCGCCGACATCGTCAAGGTGGGCGTCGGGCCGGGCGCCATGTGCACCACCCGAATGATGACCGGTGTGGGACGGCCGCAGTTCTCCGCCGTCCTCGAATGCGCGGCCGAGGCCCGCGGGCTGGGCAAGCACGTGTGGGCCGACGGCGGCGTGCGCCACCCGCGCGACGTGGCCCTCGCCCTGGCCGCCGGCGCGTCCAACGTCATGATCGGCTCGTGGTTCGCGGGCACGTACGAGTCGCCGGGCGACGCGCGCACCGACGCCGACGGGCGGCGGTACAAGGAGAACTTCGGCATGGCCTCGGCCCGGGCCGTACGGCTGCGCACCGCCGAGGACACCCCCTTCGACCGCGCCCGCAAAGCCGTCTTCGAGGAGGGCATCTCCACCTCCCGGATGTACCTGGACCCGGTGCGGCCGAGCGTCGAGGACCAGATCGACGCCATCGTCGCCGGTCTGCGCTCGTCGCTCACCTACGCCGGCGCCACCTCCCTGGAGGAGTTCCACGACCGCGCCGTCATCGGCATCCAGAGCTCCTCCGGCTACTCCGAAGGCATGCCCCTCCACCAAAGCTGGTAGCCCCACCTCAACTCGCGCTCACGCCCTCGGCCTCGCACACCCGCACGGTGCCACGGCCACGCGCACAAGGACGCACAAGGACACGACCACGCGCACGGGGACACGGAAGCCCAGAACCCGGCGAGAGGCCCGCCGGCCTCTCGCCCTCCCCGGACGTCCAAACCCTCCGCCGTCCACCGGGCACCGTCCACCGGGCACCGTCCACCGGGCACGGGCACCGGGCACCGGGCACCGGGCACCCATCCCGCCACCCATTGCCCGGGCGTCGGACAGCGCACCCAACCCCCGCGCCCCGGTAACTCGACGCCGGCCAACGCGCCGAGCTCCCGTCACCTGTGGGCTGCAGGCCTGAGGGCGCCGAAGCGGCGGGTCCTGCGTACGGCGAATCCGGCGCCCCCCTACGGCGGCCAAGCGGTCAGGGTGACGTTGGGACACTGCCTGGTGTACCGCCGTAACTCGGCGCCGATTAAGGGGTACAGGGCGATGAGTGAGGGTTGGGGGTGATGGCGGTGGGGGGGTGACGCGGTGGGTGATCGGTCGGTGATCGGTGGACGGCGCGTGATGCCGCGGGAGGAGTCGTCATTGTCGGTGGTGACGGCAGAGTGATAAGTCGCCTTCGCCGGGTAGTCCGGGTCGGCAGGTACCCCCTAGCCGCGGAGGCGAGATCTCATGATCGGTTCGTCACCCGAGCTGGCCGCGCCGTCCGCCATCGACCGGCGACTCCTGGTCAGCTACGACAACTATCCCGCCGCGCAGCGCGCGGTGGACACCCTTTCCGACGCCGGATACCCCGTGCAGAATGTGGCCATCGTCGGCAACGACCTGCGCCTGGAAGAGCTGGTCACGGGACGGCTCACCAATCCCCGCGCGGCCCTCTCCGGAGCCATCAGCGGAGCCGTCTTCGGGCTCGTCGTGGGCCTGTTCCTCGGGCTGTTCACCACGACGACCGCCTCGTTCTTCGCCCTTGTGGTGTGGGCGATCCTGTGGGGCGCCGTGATGGGCGCCGCCTTCGGGTTCGCCGGCCACGCGTTCAAGGGCGGCACCCGCGACTTCACCTCGCGCAGCGCCATCGTGGCCGGAAGGTACGACGTCCTGGTGCCCGCCGCCGCGATGGAGGAGGCCCTGGCGGTGCTGGAGGGCGGGAACAAGCCCGCGGACACCGTGGTCGTCGCCCGGCCGCCGTCCAGCGGCACTCTGCGCACCCCCGGCGCCTCCGGACCTGAGACCACCGCCCCCTCACGCCCCGAGACCACCGGCACCTCACGCCCCGAGACCACCGGCACCTCACGCCCTGAGAGGACGGGCACCTCCAGCCCCGAGACGACGCCTGGGGCCCCAGGCACGGCCCCTCCCACCTCCGACCCCTTCATCCCGACCACCGGGACGATCCTCCCCATCCCCGAGACGGTCTCGCCGGCCTCGCCGACGGCCCCCCCGGCTTCCGAGGCGGTCCCTACGGCCTCCGAGACCTCCATTCCGAGCACCGGGACGATCCTCCCCACCTCTGAGACGGTCCCTCCGGCGTCATCGGAAGTGAACATCCCCGCCGCCGATGACCCTGTGACCGGTAACCCTGTGACCGGAGAGCCCGCCGTCGAGTTCCCCGCCCAGCGTCCGGCGCCGGCCCCTGGGCCCGTTCTCCAGGTTGAGGACGAGGCCGGCCACGCCGGGTCCCCCGACCCCGCGCACGCCGACCCCTCCCAGGCGGACCCGACCTCCGCAGACGTCATCTCCTCGGACACCACCTCTTCCGGGACGGCGGAGTCGGCCATCGTGCCGCCCGCCACCAGCCGCGCGGAGGCGATGGAGGAGGCCACCATCGCCATCCCGCTCTCCGCCGTGCCGCGCACGTCCGCCTCCGGACCTTCCACACCGGCCTCCGAGCCGTCCTCGCCCAAGGAGACCGACACCACTCCCACGGCCTCGGAGAACGCCGGCCTCGATGCCGAACCGGCCGACCAGGCCCCCGCGAGGAAGGCCGAGGAGAAGCCGAGCGACGTCCGCGCCCGGTAGCCCTCTCTCCGGCGAACCCACCAACAGCCCACGGGCACGACCTCACCAGCCGGCCAGACGAGTCAGCTCACGGGCACGGCGTCCACGGAAGCCAACACACGCGGCGCCCCGCCCGCCAAGAGACGGCCCACGGACACCGCGTCCACGGACGGCGCACAAGAGACGGCCCACGGGCCCCGGGCCCCGGACGACCAGACTGACGGGACATTGCTGTACGGCCCCGCCAGGGACGTCCTACAGGCGCGGTGACTCCGGAGGTCCCCCGAGGGGGAGAGACGGCCCCCGCCATGGCCGTCGGCCCCTGGACCGCCTATGGCCGGCCGGTCGCAGACCCTTGGCCGAGGGTCCGCGGCCGGTCGGCCGTGGGCGGGTTCCGTACGGAAGCCCCCAAGGGATACGCCCTCGTCGTTCGCCGGCTCCCGGAACCCCGTAGAGTCGTGCGGTCGGCCCGGCAAGGGCCGGCGATCGGTCCAGGCGCCCGTTCGGACAGGCGGGGCGCAACCTAACCAAGGAGAACACGTGGCACTCGAGAAGCCCGAGATCGACTTTCCGGAGGGCGACGCGCCGGCGGATCTCGAGATCGTAGACATCACCGTGGGCGACGGTGAGGAGGCCAAGCCGGGCCACATGGTGACGGTTCACTATGTCGGCGTGGCGTTCTCCACCGGCGAGGAGTTCGACGCGTCGTGGAACCGCGGCGACTCCTTCAACTTCCCGCTCGGCGCCGGCCGCGTCATCGCCGGATGGGACCAGGGTGTCGCCGGCATGCGCGTCGGCGGCCGTCGCAAGCTGGTCATCCCGCCGCACCTCGGCTACGGCAACCGCGGCGCCGGCAACGCCATCAAGCCGGGCGAGACGCTGATCTTCGTCGTCGACCTGCTCGGCGTCAGCTGACCCGACCCTCACGCCCGATGCCGATCGCCCCGAGTCGCGCCCGGCATCTTCACGGGGTGTCCACGAACGTTCACCACGCCGCCCGCCATACGACGGCACCCGCACCGCCGTACCCGCCTACCGCCGCGGCGCCATCGGCGCACGTGTCCCGCATGGGTGGAATGGCCGGTGCTCCGCTGTGTGCGCGGGCGGGGCGGATGTGGCCATGAGCCACCACCGATGACTTACCGTATACACGGGTGCCCGCACCGCCACCCCGACCCATCGGCGCACACGTCTCGGATGTGAAGGCGGGTGGTCGCCGCGCTAACTGCTCGGCCAGGGTGCCGGCACCTCGCGGTGTGGCAGGCGATACGTAGTCGTTTATCGGGAAATTGAGCGTTTTGTCGGCCATGGGGGACGGCTGCCACCTGGGCGCGCGGGGGGCGGCGTGAACTGGCACGATGAGACGTGTGTTGCTCATCGACCTCGCGCGCACTTCTGCCTCCGTAGCAGCGGACTCGGCCCGCCTCGCCAAGATCGGACATATCGCCGAACTATTGAGCAGAGTGCGGCCGGAAGAGGCTGAGATCGCCATCGCCTATCTGTCCGGTGAGCTACCTCAGCGGCAGATCGGCGTGGGATGGCGCACCCTCCAGGACCTGCCCGAACCACGCCAGATCGCCAGCGCGAGCCTGACCCGCATCGACGACCTGCTCAGCCGCATCAAGGCGCAGAGCGGCCCGGGATCCCAGGCCGCGCGCAAGGAGCTGGTCGGGGAGCTGTTCCGTTCGGTGACCCGCCAGGAGCAGTCGTTCCTGCTGCGCCTGCTGGCGGGCGAGCTGCGTCAGGGAGCCTTGAACGGGGTGATGGTCGAGGCGGTCGCCAAGGCGTCGGGCACGCCCGCGGCGGAGGTCCGGCGCGCCCTCACGCTGCGAGGATGGCTGCCCGCCGTGGGCGCCGCCGCGCTCACCGGCGGCGTGGAGGCACTGCGCGCGTTCCACCTCGAGGTGGGCCGTCCCGTGTCGCCGATGCTGGCGCAGAGCGCCCCGAACATCCCCGCCGCCCTGGAGAAGCTCGGCGGGCTGGCGGCACTCGAATGGAAGCTCGACGGTATACGGGTGCAGGCCCACCGCTCCGGCTCGGACGTCAAGGTGTTCACCCGCACTCTGGACGAGATCACCGCGCAGGTCCCCGAGCTGATGGAGGCCGTGCTCGCGTTGCCCGTCGACGACATCGTGCTGGACGGCGAGGTCATCGCGCTGCGACCCGACGGCCGGCCCGAGCCGTTCCAGGTGACCGCCTCCCGGGTCACCAGCAAGATCGACACCGCCCGTCTGCGCGAGACCACGCCGCTGAGCGTGTTCTTCTTCGACGCACTCCGCGTGGGCGGCGTCGACCTGCTCGACCTGCCCGACAGCGAGCGGCACGCGGCGCTCGCGCGGTCGGTGCCTGCCGAACTGATCACTCCGCGCCTGGTCACGTCCGATCCCGACGAGGGCATCGCCTTCTTCGCGGAGGTCGTCCGACGGGGACATGAGGGCGTCGTGGCCAAGTCCCCGAACACGCCGTACGCCGCCGGGCGACGCGGGGCCGGCTGGGTGAAGGTCAAGCCCCGCCACACCCTCGACCTGGTCGTGCTGGCCGCCGAATGGGGCCACGGCCGGCGCCAGGGCAAGCTCTCCAACCTCCATCTCGGCGCCAGGGACCCTCAGTCGGGCGACTTCGTAATGCTCGGCAAGACCTTCAAGGGCCTGACCGACGAGTTGCTCGCCTGGCAGACCGAGCGCTTCCTGGCTCTGGCTGACGGACCGAGCGACGAGTGGGTGGTCAAGGTGCGTCCCGAGATGGTGGTCGAAGTCGCCTTCGACGGCGTGCAGCGGTCGCCGAGGTACCCCGGCGGCATGGCGCTGCGCTTCGCCCGCGTGCTCCGCTACCGCCCGGACAAGCGCCCCGAAGACGCCGACACAGTGGACTCGGTCCGCGAACTCCTGTTCTAACCCCCGCACCTCCGCACCCTGTTCTAACCCCCGCACCTCCGCACCCTGTTCTAACCCCCGCACCTCCGCACCCTGTTCTGACCTCCCGAATCCCCGCATCCTGGTCTGAACCACCTCGCCGCCCGCTCATCACGCTGGCGCTCATCACGCTGGCGACCACGCGTCCGCAGCCACTCCGGTCACCACCCTGCTGCCGCCGACCACCAGCCCCCTCATGGCTTCCGAACCGGCCAGGCGTATGGGTGGCATGAGTTGGCCGGCCTTGAGCTGTTCCGCTCACGTATGGGGTTCGGGCAGGTCAGCGGTGATCACGCTATGAGCATGGATGATCACTCTCCGAGTGACTTACGTCACTTTGCAAGCGCTTTATCTCCCTTTACTCCCCGTTTGTCCCATATGGTGCTGCGAATTACGTAGTGAGCGGATCCCGCTCGCCGCGTACCGGGACGACGGCATGTCCCCCCATGCCGCGTGCGCTCCCCCGCGCCATGTCCCGTGTCCTGTCCCCTATCTAGGACCGTGGTTCCCCTTGGGCCTGCACGCCTCCCCCTCCCGCTGGTACGAGAAGAGCCTCTCCCGGTCACGCAAGGGCGCCGAGCGGCGCCGGACCTCGCTGGCCGTCCCCCTCACCACCACCATCGCCGTGACCGTCGTGATGACCGCCGCCTTGGTGAGCGGCTGGGTCTGGTTGAACGGCGGCGACCCCACGTCCACGACCATGAGCGCAGGCCTGCGTCCGGCAGCACCGGCCACCACCGCCGTGCCCGCCACGGGTGAACCGGACGGCTCGGCCTCCCCTTCCAGCTTCTCAGCGCCACCGGACCCCTTGAGCGAGCTCACCTCGGCCGGCTCCGCACCGAACCCGCTCGCCCCTCCGGTGTCCGACGCCGGATCGCCGTCCCGGTCGGCCGAGGCCGAGAGCTCGGACGGCGCCGCCCCCACCAGCGCGGAGGGGGATGAGCACCCCGCCGCAACCGACACCACGACCAAAGCGGCGGCGACGGCCGATGACACCGCGAGCACCCCGAAGAAGCCCGCCGCGCCTGCCGAACCCGCCAAGAAGCGGACCACCGCGAAGAAGCCCAAGGTGATCGCGTCGGGTCGGTGCGGGGCCTCGTACTACGACGAGGGACAGATGACGGCCAGCGGCGAGCGGTTCAACCCCCACGCGATGACGGCGGCCCACAAGACCCTCCCCATGGGCAGCCGCGTGCGCGTCACCAATCCGAACAACGGCAAGACCGTGACGGTGCGCATCAACGACCGCGGGCCGTATGTCGGCGGCCGCTGCCTGGATCTCTCGCGCGCGGCTTTCGACGCCATCGGCAACCTCGACACCGGTGCCATGAGCGTCGAGTACGCCGTCCTGGCCCACTGACCACCCGGTCGCCACCTTCCCTCCTCCCAGTCAACCGATGGCGGGAAGGCGGAGACCGTGAAGGTGGGCTACTTGATGAGGCGAAGGGTCAGCGGGTAGCGGAACCCGTTGTCGTTGAGGGCCGCTGCCGCGCCGACGATGCCCAAGACGAAGGCCGCGATCCAGATGATCGGGACCAGGACGATCCCGATGATGGTGAACGGCAGCAGGATGGTGGCGCCGAGCACGGTGAGGTGGAAGTTCAGCGACTCGACCGCGTGCTGCCGGATGTAGGGCGAGTGGCGCCCACCGGTCAGCATCATGATCAGCGGGCCGATCACCGTCAGCCCGGCGAGCGGGAGCAGATGCCCGGCCGCGGCCCCCAGACGGTCGCTCCCCGTCAGCGGCATCGGATGGTGTGCCGGTGCGTGCGACCGTGGTTGCGGGGTGCGGGGCATGGTCCACGAGGGATACAGGTCGCGCATGATCGGAGCGAGGTCGGCATGGGTGCGCGCGGTCATCGCCCGGTGCAGCCTGTCGTCGAACTCCTCCTTGTCGAGCCTGCCCTCCGCGTAGGCGGCGGTGACGTGCTCGACCACCTGATCGCGATCGTCGTTGGTGACCCGGAGCTGAGGGTGAGGAGGCGCCCCCCACCCTCCGGTGGACGGTGTCGCCGAAGGTCTCACTACCCCTGCCATTAGTGGCCGTGCCTTTCCCATAGAACGCGTTGTCTTTCCCATTCTTCGTCGCCGGCCGAAGCCGGTCTATCCGGAACAACCCCGACACGACCCCGATGTGGCCCGGAGGCACCCATTTGTGACCCGGGCCAGGTATACAAGGGATATGGGATGGCGAGATCGCTATGGGATTCGTCGGCTGCGCGGCACGAGGGTCGCCAAGTTCGACCGCGAGGCCAACGATGGCGACATCGAGACGTTGATCGCCTTCGCGAAGTCCCGCCGGGGCGTGGAGTTCTACGTCGAGCCCGAGACCTTCGCCACCGACACCACAGCCGTCGCCGTCGCCCATGACGGCGAGTGGACGCGCCGCAGGGTCGGCTCTCCCGCGGTCATCATCAAGGTGGCCAGAAACCTCGCGCTTCCTGTGTACGACGTCCAGCTGACCGGATACCCGAACCGGATGCGGGCCTACAACGAGCGCCGCCGGACCGACCCCGTGCAGGACTGACAGCGAGCCCGCGAGCTTCCCCCTCAGGCACCGCCTCAAGCACCGCCCGATACCCACCCGCCATCGTCGGACATCCGCCACCTTGCTCAAGGTTCCGCGTAGACGGCCGAGCCGAGGCCGGCGGTGGATGAGCCCGCCCGGCATGCAAGTGAGCGGTCCAGATGTGGCCGCCCACCCCGTTCGAGTGGGTGGTCCGGATGCGGCTGCGCGGCGGTCATGGTGTGCGGAGGGTGTGGTCGTCGAGGAGTTCGAGCATGGGATGGAGCCAGTCCATGCGCGGCGGCCCCATGCTCGCGTCGAGTTCCTCGGGGGTGGGCATGCGCTGCCGGAGGACCGCCGGGCTCACGAGTTGCTGCAGGCCCTGCGCGAGAAGGTTCGCCATCGAGTAGGACGGGTCCACGGCGAGCGCCCGCTCGACGGCTATGCCCGCGAGCGCCGAGTCGCCGCGGCGCCAGGCGGCGGCGCCCAGCAAGGAGGCGGCCGGCGGGACGAACGGAGCCTCCAGCCGGCGCGTGAGGTCGCCCCACAACGCGACATGGGTGTCCTGGGTGTCGTCGTCCATGAGCGTCCACGCCTCGTCGCGGACGCGGACCACGGACAGGTCGATGCCGAGCCGGGCGGCCTCGTGATCGGGAAGCGGCCCGAGCCGGTGGAAGGCGTCGATGGACCGGCGGACCCGCTCCAGCCCTTCGGCGACGAACGCGGCGGGAGCCTCGCGCGGCTCCGCCACGGTGACGATCTTCGCCCGCACGTCCGCGGCCACGGAACGGGTGGCCTCACGCATGGTGACCCGGGCGGCTCCCGTGACCGGGACGATCGAGCGTCGCAGGCTCTCGCGGTCGGGCAGCGCCATGAGGCCGGCGAAGGTGGCCTGGGCGGCCACCTCCCCCGCGAGCGGGTCGTACGGCCGCCCCTCGGGCGGACAGCACTCGGCGCGGGTGCAGACGTAGGACCAGTAGCGTCCGTCGTCGGCGCGCAGCGCCTCGATGACGTTGACGCCTGCGACGGAGAGCAGCCGGCGGACCTCGTCCATGGCCGGTGTCACAAGGACGCCGTCACCGAACCCGGCGAGGATGGTGTGCGTGACCCCCTCCCGCTGGAAGAGGGGGACGAGCCGGTCGAGGGCTCCGGGTGCGATCGGGAGATCCCAGCGCGTGGTGACGCGCAGCCGGCCGCGCGCTCCCCTCCCCGCGAACGCGATGACCACGAGACTGTCCGCCGGGTGGAAGCCCAGGATGTAGGGCACGGCCCCGAGGATGTCGTCGGGGGAGGTGAGGAGGATCGGTGATGGCGTCATGCACGCGAGAATCGCCGACCCGCGACGTGGCCATTCGCGGGAATCCCGTCTCTGTGGACGAGCAACGGAACGCCGTTCGCGAGCATCGGGGATGGCGAATAGCCAAGGTACGGCTATATCGGCCGCTTATCTCACGCCATAGGTGGTTTTATCTGGCTGGGACGAACGTCGCCTGCCACCGTATTTGGGGTGCATCGGGCTGCGGAGAAGCGCACGGCCTTGTCCACAGCCATCCCCGCGCGTCGAGAACCCCGCGGATCACGTGAGCGGGGATGACGGAAGGGGCCCGCGCCGCGTCGTACGACCGGGGGACAGTGAGGGCTCTGCATGGCCCCCCGCTGGCGTCCGGTCGAGGGATGGACGCCCGTGGCCCGCGCACGCGGGTCAGGCTGTGCGGGGCGGCGGGGTGGGTGAGAGGCGGGTGCGGACCAGGATGGTGGCGCCGGCGACCGCGGCGGGCATGGCGACGACCGCGCCCAGAGGGATCAGGAAGATCAGGAAGACCACCACGCCGAACCCGAGGGTGGCGGCCCGGTCGGCGCGCAGCAGCGCGAACCGCTGCTTGCGGCCGAACCCCCTGCGCTCCATGGCCAGCGCGGTCAGCTCCACCGAGAGGAAGAACCCCGACACCGCCGCGCCCAGCACCGGGACCACCGTCTGCCCGACCACCGGCACGAACCCCAGGACGAAGAGCGGGATGGTGAACATCAGCACGTACGCCAGCGTGATCAGGCTGTCGCGCACGGACCGGATGACGGACCTCCAGAGCGGGATGTCGGCGGTCTTGTCGACGCCCCCCATGTCGTGCTCGACCCGTTCGGACAGCTTCTCGTAGAACGGCTCCCCTAGGGCCAGCGTGGCGGCGGTGAAGGTGATGACCGACAGCACCAGGCCGAGGGCGAAGACCACGATGCCGAGCAGTGTGCGCACGGTGCCGCGGAGGGCCGGCTCCCAGTCGTCGGCGAACGGCGTGGCCCAGGCGGCGAGGTCTCCGGCGTAGGTGCCCAGGAGCACGAGCGCGACGACGTAGAGCACCAGCGCGATCAGCGCCGGGATGAGCCCGAAGATCCACTGCCCGGGGTGCCGCGCCACCCATCCGAGGCCCTGGAAGAAGTACTTGACGCCGTCGGCGAAGCCGCCGATCCCGCGGCGGGTGGGCTGCCCCATGCTGTTCATGCCCGGCAGGCTAACGCCTCCGGCCCACCCGATCGCAAGATCAGCCGAAAGATCCCTGTTTCCAGAGAGAAGTCACTTCAACACCCAGTTGCCGGAAGAGGCGGCGGAGCAGGGGCAGCGAGATGCCGAGCACGTTGCCGTGGTCGCCCTCGATGCCCTCCACGAACCAGCCGCCGAGGCCGTCCAGCGTGAAGGCGCCCGCCACCCGCAACGGCTCACCGCTGCCGGCGTAGGCCGCGATCTCGTCGTCGCCCGGCGTGCCGAAGCGCACCACCGTCGAGCCGACCTCGGCCGCCTCGGCGCCCGTGGCGGCGTCGATCACGCAGTGCCCGGTGAGAAGCCTGCCGGTGCGCCCGCGCATCGAGCGCCACCGCGCGATGGCGTCTTCGGCCGACGCCGGCTTGCCGTACGCGCGCCCGTCGAGTTCGAGCACGGAGTCGCAGCCGATCACCAGGCCCGTGGCCAGGTCCTTCGCGACCACCGACGCCTTGGCGCGGGCCAGGGTGAGGCTGAGTTCGGCGGGCGAGGCGGCGGTGACGGCCTCCTCGTCCACACCGCTCACGATCACCTTGGGGTCGAGCCCGGCGCTGCGCAGCAACGCGAGCCGGGCCGGTGAGGAGGACGCGAGGACCAGCTCCGCCTTGTCTTCCGCGCCTGCGATCTGCGTCATCTCATCCGATCTTCCGCACCTGAGCTCTCCGTTACGCCTCCCGAGCCTAATGCGCCCCGCGAGCCGGGAGATCCGCCGCCTCAGCGCTCGACCGGCCCCGGTGGCGCCCGGCCACAGGACCACAGGACGCGGACCGCGGTCAGAGCGGACGGATGCTGCTGATCAACGTGTTGATGTCGGCCCAGCGCTTCTTCTGCGCGTCGGGGATCGTGATGAAGACCATGGCCGGCTTCGCCGACGGAACGTCGACCAGGGCGACGGCCGCGGTGGCGACGTGCTTCTTCCCGCCGGCCTTGTAGGTGACCCTGTAGCCGAGCAGCCAGCCCTCCCGCTTGCCCGCCTTGAAGCGCTGCGAGGCGGTCCACGTGATGGTGGAACCGTCGGGGTGGTAGTTCAGGGTCCAGCGGGCCGCCAGAAACGCGGTGTCCTTGAGCTCGCCCTGCACCGCGATCGGGACGGGGCAGGTCGCCAGCAGCCCGCGGTGCCCGGCTCCCTTCACGGCGGGGAGCACTCTGCGCGTGGCGAACGGCGAGGACTTGGTGAGCTTCCACTGCTTGACGAAGCGCGTGAAGGAGATGCCCGACCTGTTGTCCTTCACCCGTCCCTTGGCCGGCGCGCCGTGCCCGGGGTAGTTCGCGAGCCGGCGGTTCGCCGGAAGCGCGGGGACGCGCGGGTCGGCTTCGGCGTCGGCGAGGGCGCTCTTGCCGGGCTGCGGGGTGGCGACCGGCGTCGACCCGGCTCCGGCGGGCTCCGTCGTGACGCCCGGAGACGCGGATGTCCCGGCGGTCGCGGCGCCCCCCGGCGACGCGGAGGCCCCCGGGGCGGCGGAGACGCCCGGATCCACGGCGGATCCGGAGGCCGGCGCCGCCGCGGAGGCGGACGCCCCCGCGAGGGGCGCTTGTGAGGTGGCGGGGGCGCCGGACGGTGGTGCGGCGCCCGTGCCCTGGGCAGGCAGCGTGGACGGCGGCCCCGCCGGGGCCGGACCGGCGGCCGTCGGGGCGCCCTTGCCGAGGTCGGTGACGGAGAACGCCACGACGGCCGCCACGACGGCCACGGCCGCGACGACGCCGGCCAGCCCGCGGTAGATGACGCGCATCGGCAGGTCACCCAACCGGGCGATCGGCGATCGGCGCTTGGCGGGTGGCGGCGGAGGAGGCTCCTCGACGGTGATCTTCGGCAGCGGCGCGGTCGGCGCGTCGGCCGTTACGTACGTTGGGACGGCTTTTGTCCCGTAGTTCCCACCCACCCCATTTGGCACGTTGGGGAGCGTACGGCAATTCGCCGGACCATGCCCGAGTTCCCGATCACACTTCGGGAACGAGTCCCTACCGCATCGAGGTTTCCGTACGCCCTGACCTCCCCTTTCGCCTTCCGGTCAACGGCGCGGGAGAGCCGGTGACGCCACCGCGGCACGCCCCCTACCAGCCGGTATGATCATGGAGCGACGGCTACCGCGACGGCTACCGCGACGGCTACCGCGACGGCTACCGCGACGGCTACCGCGACGGCTACCGCGACGGCTACCGCGACGGGTCGCGCAGCGGTCCCCAGCCGGCCGGGCGCAGGCCGCCGGCCCTCAGCCACGGCGCGTCCGCGACGACCGTTCGCGAGCCGGGCTCGATCTCGGTGAACCCGGCGTCGCGCACGACGGGAAGCCCGCTGTCCACCAGGGCGGCCCACCGCCACGGCTCGGCCGTGCGCACGGTGACCGCCAGGCCGCCGGCGTGCCACGCGGCGCGGGCTCCCTCGTCGGTGCCCCACCAGGCGAGCTGGGCCGCGTGACCGGCCTGGGCCATGGCCTTGCCCGCCGACATGTCCAAAGACGGGTTGAACCACAGCACGACGCCGCCGGGCGGGGGCTGCGAGGGCGGCGCGGAGTCCACCAGGTCGGTGCCGGAGACCTGCAGGCGCGACAGCTCTTTGGGCCAGGCGTCGAGCGGGATCGGCGGGTGCACCCGCACCTCGGCCGAGCGCAGCGTCACCGTGGCGCCGGGAAGCTCCTCGACCCGCCGCCACTCGGCGCCCCTGGCCCGGCGCACGACCTTCCTGATGCCGATGGTCTCCCACGCCTGGACGGACTCGGCCCACTCACCGCTCACCGCGCGCTCGTCGGTCAGCAGGGTGAGCACGGCCATCGCCGCCGCCTCGAGGGCGTCGGTGCGCTCGGGCGGCGTGGCACGCTCGATGCGGACGACTAGGGGGAGCACTCTCTGGTCTGGCGCGTTCACGCCCCCAAGGATCTCACCGCCCACCGACAGGCGAGCGCCGAGGCGCGAGACGGGCCGGGGGTCAGGTGGCGGCGGTGACCGGTTCGGGGGTGGGGGCCGCGCCGGAGGCGGGGCGGCTCCTGCCGATGCGCAGCGACATGATCGCGGCCACGGCGCACAGCAGTCCCGCGCCGTACCAGGCCGCGTCGTAGTGGCCGAGGTGGTCGCGGGTGAGGCCCGCGGCGACCGCGGCGATGGCCGCGCCGACCTGATGAGAGGCGAAGACCCAGCCGAACACCACGCTGCCGTCCTTGCCGAAGAGCTTGCGGCACAGCGCCACGGTCGGCGGGACGGTGGCCACCCAGTCGAGGCCGTAGAAGATGATGAACACGAGCATGCTCGGCTCGGCCGTCGCGGCGAACAGGGGCGGCAGCACCAGCAGTGACGCGCCGCGCAGCGCGTAGTACGCCCCGAGCAGCACCCGCGAGTCGACCCGGTCGCTGAGCCAGCCGGAGAAGATCGTGCCCGCGATGTCGAAGACGCCGATGAGGGCGAGCAGGCCGGCGGCGGTGGTCTCGGCCATGCCGTGGTCGTGCGCGGCGGGGATGAAGTGCGTTCCGACCAGGCCGTTGGTGCTCGCGCCGCAGATGGCGAAGCCACCGGCGAGGTACCAGAACGAGCGGGTACGCGCGGCCGACCGCAGCACGCTGATCGCCCGCACCGCCGCGCCTCCCGGCCGCCCGGCCGTACGCGCGCCGCCGCCGCGGACGGCCGTGTCACCCGCGGCCGGACCAGCGGCAGCGGAACCGGCCGGACCACCGGCGCCGGAACCGGCCGCAGGGGCCGCGGGGACGACCGCGGGTTCGGCGCCCAGAGCGGTCAGGCCGATGTCCTCGGGGCGGTCGCGCAGGAGGAGCCAGACCACCGGGACGACGGCGAGCGCCGCCACGGCCACCACCACGGCGGCCGTCCGCCAGCCCGGCCCCTCGGCCAGCCAGGCGAGCACGGGCAGGAAGATGAGCTGCCCCGTGGCGCCTCCGGCGGTCAGCACGCCGGTGACGATGCCGCGGTGCCGCACGAACCACCGGTCGGTGACCGTGGCGACGAAGGCCAGCGCCATCGAGCCGGTGCCGAGCCCGACCAGCACCCCCCAGCACAGGATGAGCTGCCAACTGGAGGTCATGAAGACCGTGAGCCCACTGCCGAGGGCCACCAGCAGCAGCGCGGAGGCGACCACGCGGCGCATGCCGAGCCGGTCCATCAGAGCGGCGGCGAACGGCGCGGTCAGGCCGAACAGCATCAGGTTCACCGACACGGCCGCGGAGATGGTCCCCCGGGACCAGCCGAACTCGGTCTCGAGCGGGGTGATCAGCACTCCCGGTGTGGCGCGGAAGCCGGCGGCTCCGATGATGGCGACGAAGGCCACCGCCGCCACCGCCCAGGCCCGATGCGGCCACCGTCTGCGCCTCACGTCTTGCGTCAGCATCATGCCGACCATAGTGAAGTGTCCGATTAACCGGCCACGAGTGGCTTGACAGCCAACATGTGAAAGAATCCGGCCATGGTTCACCGCATCGCCGTCGTCGCCCTGGACGACTTCGCAACTCTGGACCTCGGCGTCCCCGGCCAGGTGTTCCGGGTCGCCGAGGACGCCGATGGCCGGCGGCTCTACGAGATCGTCACCTGCACCCCCGGCGGGCGCACCGTGCGCGGGCCCGCCGGGTTCAGCGTGATCCCCGACCACGACCTGTCGGTCCTGGCCACGGCGGACACCGTCATCGTCCCGGGCGTCCACAGCGGCTCCGCGTTCAGCGACGGCACGATCGACGACGAACTGCGCCACGCGTTGCGCGGGGCCGCGCTCCGGTCGCGGCTGATGTCGATCTGCACGGGAGCGTTCGTGCTGGCCGCCGCCGGGTTGCTGGACGGCCGGCCCGCCACGACGCACTGGAGGAGCGCCGAACTGTTCCGCTCGCTGTATCCGCGGGTGCTGCTCGACCCCGACGTGCTGTTCATCGACGACGGCGACCTGCTGACCTCCGCCGGCGTCGCGGCGGGCATCGACCTGTGCCTGCACGTGATCCGCCGCGACCACGGCAGCGAGATCGCCAACCGGGTGGCACGGCGCTGCGTCACCCCGCCGTGGCGCGAGGGCGGTCAGGCGCAGTACATCGAACGCCCGCTGCCGGCCGCCGGGGACGCCACCACCGCGCCCACCCGGGCGTGGATGCTGGACCGGCTCCAGGAGCCGCTGGACCTGGCCACCTTGGCCAGGCACGCCCGCATGAGCGTGCGCACCTTCACCCGCCGCTTCCGCGAGGAGACCGGGCTCAGCCCGGCACGATGGCTCATCAGGCAGCGGGTCGAGCGCGCCCGCCATCTGCTCGAGACGACCGAACTCCCGGTCGACCAGGTGGCGGTCCGGGCGGGCTTCGGCACGGCCGTCTCGCTGCGCCAGCACCTGCACGCGACGGTGGGCGTGGCCCCGCTGACCTACCGGCACACCTTCCGCGCGGAGGCCCCGGCGGCCTTCCGCTCCGCCTGACCCCACCCGGGCCACTCGCCCCGGCATGCCAACGGCCTCTGGCTCTGTCCTGAGACGGGGGGCTGAGTCATGATGGCGGTTCGAGCGATCGGTGAGGGAACGAGGAACCATGTCGTACGCGGACGCCTTCGCGATGAGCATCGACGATCCGGACGGGTTCTGGGGCCGGGCGGCCACGGCCGTGACCTGGGACCGCATCCCCGACATGACGCTGGACGCCGATGCGGCCCCGTTCTACCGGTGGTTCCCCGGCGGCGAGCTCAACACCTGCCACAACGCTCTGGACCGGCATGTGGCCGGCGGTCGCGGCGGGCAGGCGGCGCTGATCTACGACAGCCCGCTCACCGGGACCTCCCGCACCTACACCTACGCTGAACTGCTGGAGGAGGTGGCGCGGTTCGCCGGCGTGCTGCGCGGCCTCGGCGTCGGCAGAGGCGACCGGGTCGTCATCTACATGCCGATGGTGCCCGAGGCGGTCGTGGCCATGCTCGCCTGCGCCCGCCTCGGGGCCGTGCACTCGGTGGTGTTCGGCGGCTTCGCCCCGCGTGAGCTGGCCGTGCGCATCGACGACGCCCGGCCCGTGGTGGTCGTGTCCGCCTCCTGCGGCATCGAGCCGTCCCGCGTGGTGGAGTACAAGCCGATGCTCGACAGCGCGCTGGAGATGGCCTCGCACCGGCCCGCGCACTGCGTGATCCTCCAGCGCGAGCAGGCGCCCGCCACGCTGACGCCCGGCCGCGACATCGACTGGCGCGAGGCCATGGCCGCGGCCGAGCCGGCGGAGTGCGTGCCGGTGGCGGCGACCGACCCGCTCTACATCCTCTACACCAGCGGCACCACGGGGAAGCCGAAGGGCGTGGTGCGCGACAACGGCGGCCACGCGGTCGCGCTGCTGTGGAGCATGCGCAACGTGTACGCCATCGCGCCGGGCGAGGTCTTCTGGGCGGCCTCGGACGTGGGCTGGGTGGTCGGACACTCCTACATCGTGTACGCCCCGCTGCTGCTCGGCGCGACGACGGTGCTGTACGAGGGGAAGCCGGTGGGCACGCCGGACGCCGGGGCGTTCTGGCGGGTCATCTCCGACTACGGGGTGCGCGCCCTGTTCACCGCGCCGACGGCGTTCCGCGCCATCAAGAAGGTGGACCCGGAGGCGGCCTACCTGGCCAAGTACGACATCTCCTCGTTGCGGACGCTGTTCTTGGCGGGCGAGCGCCTGGACCCGGACACCTATCACTGGGCCACCGAGAAGCTCGGCGTGCCGGTGGTGGACCACTGGTGGCAGACCGAGACCGGCTGGGCCGTCGCCGCCAACCTGCGCGGCCTGGACCCGATGCCGATCAAGCCGGGGTCGCCCACGGTCGCGGTGCCCGGATACGACGTGCGCGTGCTCGACCCCGAGGGCCGGCCGTGCCCTCCGGGCGTGGACGGGGCGATCTGCGTGCGGCTGCCGCTTCCGCCGGGCACACTGCCCACGCTCTGGCGGGACGACGAGCGCTACGTCGCCTCCTACCTGTCGGCCTACCCCGGGCATTACCTGACCGGCGACGGCGGGCACGTCGACGAGGACGGCTACCTGTACGTCATGGGGCGCACCGACGACGTGATCAACGTGGCCGGGCACCGTCTGTCCACCGGTTCGATGGAGGCCGTGCTGGCCGGCCATCCCGCCGTCGCCGAGTGCGCGGTGATCGGCGTGGCCGACGAGCTGAAGGGCCAGGTGCCGCGCGGCCTGGTCGTGCTCAAGAGCGGCGTCGAGGCCGACCCCGAGCGGCTGTGCGAGGACCTGGTGCGGCTGGTGCGCGACCAGATCGGGGCCGTGGCGGCGCTGAGGCGGGTGGACATCGTCCCGGGGCTGCCCAAGACGCGGTCGGGCAAGATCCTGCGCAAGACCATGCGCGGCATCGCCGACGGCGCCGACGAGCCCGTCCCCTCCACCATCGAGGACGCCTCGGTGCTGGACACCCTGCGGCCGATCCTCCGCGCCCGCCCCTGATCGCGGGCGCCCGCCCCGGGCGCCGCACACCGGCCCTCCCCGCGCAGGAGAGGGGCGAGGGCCGTGCGTCGCACAGGACCGTCCGAAGGCCGTCCACCGCGCAGGGATCGGGCGAAGGCCGTGCGCTGGGCGGGGTCGGACAGGGGTCGCAAACGCGAGATCCCGGCTGGACGGTGTCCGGCCGGGATCTCATGGTGCTCTCGTGCCGCCCGCGAGGACGGCCCCAGGTGGAGCTATGGGGATTCGAACCCCAGACCTCCTCCATGCCATGGAGGCGCGCTACCAGCTGCGCCATAGCCCCTGGTCGCTCGGCGGACCTCCTTGCGGCGGCGCCGTGCCTCGCCAGTGTATCGGAATTCGCGACCCCGGCCGAACCGCCGGAGCGGACACCGGCGGCTCCTGAGCGGCGCGCCGCCGCACCGGCGGCCCGCCCAGCAGGCACGTAGACGGCCACACACTCTCTGGCCTGCGGTGATGCCCACGCGCAAGTGAGCGCCATCACGACTTGCGGCCAGTCGGTCACCTTATCGGAGGGGGCGGTTTCCCGGCAGGACGATCGTCATGATCGGCCACCGACGAGGGCCCCGCTCATCCCGGCACCCCGGGGCAGGGCTTCCGGCCGGCAAGCTCACTCGCCTTGACAGCGACTCTTACTTAGGGTGACCATTAGTCGCCCTGCGTAACCGTCTGCTAGGAGCCGACATGCATCGCAGCCCCCACGCGCTCAACGCCGGATCCGCCTTCGACACCAGCGATGTCGATCAGGACGGCTACATCGACAAGGAGGACATGCGCCTCATCGGCCTGCACCTGGCCGACCGGCTCGGCCTGCCCGCCGACTCCCCCGCCCGCGCCGGGCTGCTGGCCGCCTACGCCCACGTCTGGGCCAACGTCGTGGCCGCGGTCGGCACCGACGACAACGGCCGCATCAGCCGGCAGCGGTACATCGAGTACGCCGTCTCCCCCACGCTCGACCGCACGCGGTTCATCGTGGCCATCGTCTGGCCCATCACCGACGCGCTGTGGGACGCGCTGGACGCCGACGGCGACCAGAGGCTCAGCATGCACGAGTACCTCCGCCTCTGGTCGGCCTACGACGTCGAGACGGCCGAGGCGCGCGAGGCGTTCATCCTGCTGGACACCGACGGCGACGGCCACCTAGGCAAGGACGAGTTCGCCCAGGCCATGTACGACTTCTACTTCAGTGACGACCCGCGCAAGGCCGCCATCCCGATCCTCGGCCGCTCCTGACCCCGCTCACCCGCCCGAATCCCGCTCGACCCGGCCGCACCCCTCGCCCGCCGGAACCCGGCTCACCCCGGATTCCCGTCATCCCGGCCATCCCGGCCTGGCTCGTGCTCATCGCAGTGAGCCGGCCCTGCGGATCAGCCCGGCCAGCTCGGTGACCATGGGGTCCTCGGTCGCCGCCGAGAGCCGTTCGGCGTGGCCCGCCAGCGTGCCGAGGTCCTCGGTGAACATCTCGTCCTCGGCGTGCCTGAGCCGCTGGGCGAACGCCGCGACCACCGCGTCCACCTGCAGCCGCGGCGCCGCCGTCTCCCACAGGTGGTCCGACAGCCCGCCCACCTCCAGTGCGCGGCTGGTCTCGGCGGGCTCGCGAGTGTCGGGGTCCTGCCAGCGAACCGTTGCCACGGCGAGCTGCCCCGAGGTTCCCGGGCGCAGACGCACCGCGTACAGCGCGGTGACCGCGTGGCCGGGCCCGACCTCGCCGCCGTCCTTGGTGTCGTCGCGGAAGTCCTCCGCGGCCAGCGCCCGGTTGTCGTATCCGAGCAGCCGGTAGGACTCGACCGTGGCCGGGTTGAACGCCACCTGCGCCTTGGCGTCGCGGGCCCGCAGGTCGAGGTTCGCCGGCAGGCGCTCGACGAAGACCTCACGCGCCTCCTGCTGGGAGCCGACGTAGACGGCGGCGCCGTCGCCGTGGTCGGCGAGCTGCTCCATCAGCGTGTCGCCGTACTCGCGGCCGACGCCGACGCACAGCAGCGTGACGCGTCGCCCGGCGAACTCCTCGACCCGGTCGAGGATGCCCTGCCAGGTGGTGTCCCCGGTGTTGGCGAGGCCGTCGGACAGCAGGATGACCCGGTTGGTGGCGACCGGCCGGAAGGCGCGCGCCGCCTCCTCGTACCCGGTGACCAGCCCCGCCTGCAGGTCGGTCGATCCCTCGGTGGCGAGGGTGTCGATGGCGGCGTGCAGGTCGTGCCGCTCGCTCGCCGGGGTCATGGAGAGGCGCACCCTGGCCTGGTCGCTGAAGGAGACGATCGAGACCCGGTCGCCCGGGCCGAGCTGGTCCACCAGCGTGTGCAGGGCGTCGCGCACCAGGTCCAGCCGGCCGGGGTCGCCCATGGAGCCCGAGACGTCGACCACGAAGGTCAGGTTGGCGGGCCGGCGTGCGGCGGCGTCGGCGGTGCGGGTCTGCAGTCCGACCCGCAGCAGGGCGGTGCCTTCGGCGGCGCCCCTGGCCCCGTCGAGCCGGACCGCGAAGCCGTCCCCCGGCGGCTCGGGGTATCCCTGCCGGAAGGCGTTGACCCACTCCTCCGGCCGCACCTGCGCCGGGTCGGGCAGGCGTCCGGCGTTGATCGTGCCCCGCGCGTAGCCGTAGGAGGCGGTGTCGACGTCCAGCGCGAAGGTGGAGATCCTGTCCGGCGGCTCGGCCTGTCCGGTGGGCGCCGGCGGCGCGGTCGCGCCGGGCTCGTCGTTCGTGGCGGCGTTGCCCTGTCCGGACTGCCCGGACTGCCCGGACTGCCCGGACTCTCCGGCCCCTTGCCCGGAGGTGGCGCCGCCGGGGCGGGACGGTTCGCGCGCCCCGGAGGTGTCGTTGGAGGTGCCGCCGCATGCTGAGACGAGCAGCACGAGCGCGGCCAGGACGCAGATGAGGATTCGTGACTTCACAGGAGGCCCCCTCTCGGTGTCACCCCCTACGACGGTCCCGCGGACGCCCGCGCCGGAGCCGTCACCCAAGCGACGGCGAACCGTGCCCGCCGCGTGACCACCCGGCGGCGGCCGGGCACCCGCGATCCACACGGCGGACCACGAACGGACACCGAACGGACACCGAACGGACACCGCCGCCGGACGGTCAGAAGGTGTTCCTGCGGCAGTTCAGGAACAGCTGCATCTCCAGCGGCTCGTCCTCGGTCGCGGGGACGTAGGCCAGGTCCATCTGCTCGCGCACGCTGAACCCGGCCTCCTCGACGACGGCCCGCAGCGCGTAGCGGGCGTAGCCGGTCATCCGCAGCCAGGTGTCCAGGACGCGGATCGGGGCGTCGTCGATGTCCATCTCGACCATGCCGATGGCCAGCCAGCCGCCGGGGACGAGCAGGTGGTGCAGGCGCAGCAGGGTGGCCATGATCTCGTCGCGCCGCAGCATCGACAGGGAGAAGTAGGCCACGACGGCGTCGAACCGGCCGAGGCCGTCGTCGATGTCCACGACGTCCAGCCGGCGCAGGTCGGCCTCGGGCACGTTCCCGGCGGCGAGGGCCAGCATGACCGGCGAGATGTCGATGCCGGTCACCTCGCAGCCGGCGTCCACCAGTTGCCTCGCCGTGGGCAGACCGGTGCCGCAGCCGACGTCGAGCACCCGCGCGCCCGGGCGGAGCTTGCGGAGAATCCATTCGGCGGAGGCGATCTGGCCCCCCTTGTAGGGGAACGCCTCGTCGTACCGAGCGCCGATGCGGTCGAACGCGTCCGCCTGCGCGGCCCGGTGCGCCGGACGTGAGCGTCTCGCAGTCATCCATTCCACCCAACACTGAGCCGTCAACTTGTTTCTCATTAGATAGAGTGCCAACACTGTGTAAGTCAAGACCAGTCAGGACATGAGTTGATGCAGTTAATGTGACAATTACCGCTTACAGCGCATTCAATGACTGTGCGACGCCGGCGGCCGGTTTCCGGCCCGGTCGAAGCCTCAATTCGCGCACGCCCTTCCCGGCCCGCCAACGGGCGCGACGGGTACGCCCCCGGCTCGAGGGGTGGTGGAAGTTTCAGCTACGGCCGCCGGAGTCAGGGCGGGGACCTGCGAAACCCTCCGCCGCCGCCGACCGGCGTTGTCCCGCGTTTCCGCGCCGACTTAGGGTGACCCCGCCCCGCGTGGGAAGCCGGGCCGGCCGGTGTGGCCGGGCGACGGCGTGAGGAGGCGGCGATGAGGAATGTGTACCGCGCTCGACCGGCGGGAGCGGCACCCGGCGGCCGGAGGCGACCGTCCCGATCGCGCCTCGTCATCGCGGTGCTGCTGTCGGCCATGGCCGTGTTCCAGCTCTCCGCGCGGGCGCTCGCGCTCGCCGATCCGCCCGCGCCGGTGACCGGCAACGCCACCTACTTCGACGCGCTGGGCGCCCCCTACGGCGGATGCGGGCTGCCGCAGTCGGTGCTGGAGAGTCAGGACTTCGTCGCGCTCAATGTGTACAACACCCCGGGCGACTACGGCTTCTACGCCCGCCCGCTGCCGCCCTCGATGGCCGACAAGATCGGCATGTGGGACAACGGCCGCAACTGCGGGCGCTGGGTGCAGGTCTCGATCGCCGACTACTGCACCGGGGTGAACGACGGCGCGCAGAGCCAGGCGTTCTGCCGCAACGGCTCGTGGGTGAGCGACGCCTACAACGGGGCCACGCTCACCATGCTGGTGGCCGACAGCTGCGGCGACACCAACGCCTGGTGCCGTGACGACCGCTACCACCTCGACCTCGCCAAGGACTCGATCAACAGGTTCGCCAAGAACGGCGCCCCGGTCGGCGACCTGTACCCCAACCACTGGAACAACCGGCACGTCACCTGGTCGTTCGTCCCCGCACCCGGGTACACCGGTGACATCCAGATCGGGTTCATCCAGGGCGCGCAGCGCTACTGGCCGGCGATAGCGGTGTCCCGCCTGCCGAACGGGCTGCACGGGGTGGAGTACCAGGTGGGCGGCGCTTGGCAGCAGGCCCAGATGAACGGCGACATGGGGCAGTCGTACATCATCGGCCCGACCGAGACCGGCGGGACGCGGTACCGGATCAGAGCGCGCGACGCCTCGGACGCGCCGGTCAACGCGGGCCGGGTGTACGAGTTCTCGCTGCCCTCGGCGTGCTCGCCGTGCGGCGCGGCCTACACCAGGGTCACCTACACCACCGACACCTCGACGCCCACGCCCACGCCCTCGGCCACGCCGACGCCGACGCCCACCGCGACGCCGACGCGCACGCCCACCCCCACCCCCACCCCGTCGGCGACCCCGACGCCCACTCCTACGCCCACGCCCACGCCGACGTCCTGCACGGCCCGGTACGCCACGCAGAGCCAATGGCCGGGCGGGTTCACCGGCCAGATCTCGGTGACCAACGGCGGCCCGCCGCTGTCGAACTGGACGATCACCTTCACCGTGCCGGCCGGCGTCACGGTCGCCTCGGGCTGGAACGGCACCTGGACGCAGTCGGGCAGCACGGTGACCGTGAAGAACACCTCGTGGAACGGATCGGTCGGCACCGGAGGGATCATCACGCTGGGCTTCAACGGCACCACCACGGGTTCCGCCGCCCCGGGCGCGACGGCGTTCACCCTCAACGGCTCCCCCTGCGCCTGACCACGCCCGCCGTCACCCGGACGCGCCCGCCGCCACGTCGAACGGCGGGCGCGTCCGCGCGTCGCGTCCGGCGCCGCCCGCCGTCGCTCGCAGCGGCGGGCGGGCACGTCATGACCGGGCGGCCAGCGTGATGGCGGCGTAGTCGGCGACCGGCTCGTAACCGAGCGCCTGGTAGACGGAGTTCGACGTCGGATTGGCCAGGTCGGTGAACAGCAGCAGCAGGTCGGCCCCGGCCTCCTGGGCCACGCGGCTCGCGCCGTGGGTCACCACCGAGCCGTAGCCGCGCCTGCGGAACTCCGGCGGGGTGTACACCGGGCCGATACGCGACATTCCGATGATCGGTCGCGAGAAGCCCGCCATGGCGACCGGCCGGCCGGCCTCCTCGGCCAGGACGAACTCGCCCTGGCCGACGCGGTGTTTGACCTGCGCCGCCGGGTCGTCGTGGCCGATTTCGGGCTCGGCCTCGGCGAGGAACTCGCGCATCCACTGGGTGATCAGCTCGACGTCGCGCTCGCCGGCGACGCGGGCGGCGCCCTCGCGCGACGGCGGGCGCAGGGCGCCCAGCCGGTAGAGCCGCATCGACACGCGCGCGGTCTCGGCGCGGCCACAGGCGGCGGCGAACGCCTCGGTCTGGCGCAGCGGCCCGTTGACGCCGGTGGCCTCGCGCTCGCGCAGCTCGCGGGCGAGCGGGGCCACGGTGTCGAGCGGGATGTCGCCGAGCAGCAGGGGGCTCGGCGGGGTGTGGAGCATCGCCGCGCGCACCTCGCCGCCGGAGGTGAACCAGCCGAGCAGCGGATCGTCCTGCCACAGGCCGTGCCGCATGCGGCCGAGCACGGTCAGCGGGACCGTGTTGCGGACCGGATCGCGGCGCAGCCACGCCTCGGCCGCGCCCGGGAACTCGTCAAGGGACGCCGTGAACCTCCACACCATGCGGGACAGTGTGCCAACGAGCACCCCGATCGGGCGAGCCGTTTTCCCCGCTCAGAACTCGTCGGCGCCTGCGACCTGACGGACGGGGAACACATGGCGGGACGCGGCGCACACGGTCTCGAGGACGTGGACGGGAGTGCCGTCGGTGGAGTACCCGGCCCGCAGGATGCGCACGACCCACTCCCCCGGCGGCAGGAGCAGCGTCTCGCGCTCGAAGACGGTGGGCTCGCGGGCGATGAGCTCCTCCTCGGCGTGGCCGAAGCGGTGGCCGAGGGCCTCGATGCCCGCCTGCAGACTGGGCAGGACGAAGCCCGGCGCGGCGAGCGGCGTGCCGCCGAACAGGTCGAGGCGAAAGTAGCTGGTGGCGATGCGCACGGGAACCTCGTCGGCCAGCAGCAGCTTGCGCCGTGCCAGCACCTCGGCGCCGGGCCGCACGCGCAGCGCCTCGGCGACGCGCTCACCCGCGGGCTCGGGGCCGACGTGGAGCATGCGCCGGTCGGCGCGGACGCCCTGCCGCTCGGCCTCGGCCACGAACAGGGAGGCCGACCCGCGGTCGGTGGGCTCGCTCGGCAGCGCACGGCGCACGACCACCTGGGGGACGCCCGCTTCGCGGTGATCGCCGGCCATGCCCGGAGCGGCCGCCTCACGGGGGTCGCCGCTCTCGCCGGGGCCGCCGGACGCCTCGCGGCCCGCGCGCGCCGCCGCGTCGAGTTCCACGCGAATCGCCTTTCCGATGTCGGCCGTGGCCACAGGGCGCCGTCTCTGCGATCGACGGCCGCCCACCACGTCTCGGGCGGTGATGCCACGCCCGTGTAACGCCAGGTGGAGCTATGGGGATTCGAACCCCAGACCTCCTCCATGCCATGGAGGCGCGCTACCAGCTGCGCCATAGCCCCTTGCGATGCGCCGACAGTCTATCGGAACCCGGCGGGGCCCGTGTACCGATGACCGCCGCCTCCGGCCGCGCGAGAGGCGGCCGTGGAGCGCAGGTCACGACATGGGGATGCCGACGCGTCGGGTAAGACCGTTGAGATGTTCGAGCGGAGCCACCGCGTGCTTGCCGAGCGAGCCGGATTCGCCGGCTCGGTCAGGCGGGCTCGTCCTCCAGGTAGCGGTCGCCCGCGGCGTACCAGCCGGTGAGGATGTGCGCCGCGACCACGGCGAACAGCAGCGTGAAGGGCAGCGTCCACCCGCCGGTGGCCGAGTACAGCACGCCCACGGCGAGCGGCCCGGCGCCGGCGATGAGGTAACCGACGCTCTGCGCGAAGGCCGACAGCGCCTGGGTCGCCTCCGCGGTGCGGGTGCGCAGGGCGAACAGCGTAAGGGCCAGCGGGAACGAGCCCATCGCCACGCCGGTCAGCATCACGAAGACCCACAGCGCCGAGACCGGCGCCCACAGCATGCCGCTCAGGCCGACGAGGTACAGCAGGCCGAGGCCGGCGACCATGGGACGGCGGCCGGTCACCCGTGCGGCCAGGACGGGCACGGCCAGCGAGACCGGGATGCCGAGCGCGGTGAAGACCGCCATGCTGAGCCCGGCCTGACCATCGGTGTATCCGCGGTCCTGCAGGAGCTGCGGCAGCCAGCCGAACATCACGTACGCCACCAGCGACTGGGTGCCGAAGTACCCGGTCACCGCCCAGGCCAGCCGGTTGCGCACCAGCGCCCGCGTCCCGGCCCTCTCTCGCCCGCTGAACCGCTCCGGCTCACTGCGCGACAGCGCAAGCCACGGAATGGCGGCCACAGCGGCGAGTGCCGCCCACACACCGAGGGCGACGTGCCAGTCGCCGGCGGCCCGTTCGATGGGGACCGTCGCGGCGGCGGCGAGCATGGTGCCGACGGCCAGTGCCGTCGCGTACACAGTGGTCATGGTGGCGGCGCGCTGCGGGAAGTGCCGCTTGATCAGCGCCGGGATCAGCACGTTGCCGATCGCGCCCCCCGAGAGCGCCACCACGCTCGCCGCGAGGAACACGACGCTGGAACCGGTCATGACCCGCGCGAGCAACCCGGTGCCGAGGAGCAGCAGCGCCCCCAGCAGCAGGCGGTGCTCGCCGAGGCGCCGCGCCAGCCAGGGCGTCACCGAGCCGAACACGGCGAAGCAGAGCACCGGCAGGGTGGTCAGCAGGCCGGCGACGACCCCGGACATGCCGAGAGCGCCGCTGACCTGGTCCAGGACCGGCCCCAGGCTGGTGACCGCGGTGCGCAGGTTGAGCGCCGCGAGCACCAGGCCAAGACCCACCAGCCATGACAGCCGTACCCGCGGCCGGCGGTGCGACGCGGCGGTGGCGGACGGGGCGGTGGTGAGCACGCTCATGGCGGGGACTGGTCTCCGTTGGTCGATCAATACATCGAATCATGGGATGACTGGATGTCATTGATGTTAACAGACCCGCAGACTGTCCGCTTTGCCGGGGTGACACCCCCGCTATGGCCGCCCTTGGCATCAGGTCGACGTGCCCGTCCGGCGGCATGAAGAAGGGGGCGAGCCACCGCCCGCCCCCTCCTGCTCGCGCGTCAGCCCAGGCGCTCGGGACGCTCGGGCGCCAGCGGCGGCTCCTCGTCCCAGCGAGGCGTGCCCTGCGGCGAGACCGGGCCGGTGCCCGGCGCGGGAAGCGGGGTCTCCGGCGGGTAGTCACGCTGGACCGGCTGCGGCGGCATCGGCTCGCCGTACGCGGCGCCCGTCCCCGCCAGCGTGCCGGTGCCCGCCACCGGGTCGGCGCCCGTGGCCGTCCCGGCCGCCGGGGTCAGCCCGGGCCCGGCCGTGGTGCCGGTGCTCGGCATCACATCGGCGTCCGGCGCCGTGCGCGCCGCCGCCGCGGAGTCGCCGCCGATCGGCGAGGGCACCTCGCCGCGCCAGCCGCCGGTCTCGCGGCCCCGGGACTCGATGAACTGCTTGAAGCGCTCCAGGTCCCCGTGGACGCGCATGCGCACCAGCTGCAGCTTGTCTCCGACCGTCTCCACGACGCCCTCGGGCTCGAAGTCCATCCGGAGCATGACCCGGGTGCTCTCGGCGTCGAGCGGCTGGAAGGTCACCACGCCGCCCTGGCGAGGCTCCTCCATGGACCGCCAGGCGACCACCTCGTCGGGGCGCTGTTCGGTGATCTCCGCCTCGAACTCACGGTGGACGCCGGCGACCTGGACGCTCCAGGCCAGGCGCGTGTCGTCGATCTGCTTGACCGACTCCACCCCTTCCATGAACTCGGGGAAGCTCTCGAACTGGGTCCACTGGTTGTAGGCCGTCCGGACGGGCACGGCCACGTCGACCGAATGCTCGATGGTGCTCATCGGCTTCCTCCCTTTTTGTGGGTTCGGAAACCTGCTCTGCCCATCAATGAAAGCGCTATTCGGACTTCGGTCCAGCAATACCGGGCCATGGGACGATCAACCACTGCACCAGGGGTGCCGGGCCGAAATTCCCCGGTCACCTCCGCCCGGCCGGTCGCCGGGCGGAGGCGCCGCGGGGAATCAGTGGCAGTTCACCAGCACGATGGATACGACCGTGCAGCGCACCTGGGCGGTGTCGTTGGCGGCCACCGGGTCGGTGGGGCTGGAGCTCGTGCGGGCGGCCGTGAAGGTGTAGGGCACGCCGATGTTCAGCAGCCCGACCGGCACCGAGAACTTCCTGGTCTGCGTGGCGCCCGGCGCGAGCGGGCCCACCGTGCAGTTGACCGCTCCCGAGACGGCGGCGCAGTCGCCGGGCGTGGCGCTGAGCCCGGGCGGCAGCGTCGTGGTGACCGTGGCGGTCTGCACCGTTCCGGGACCGTTGCCGGTGACGCCGACGGTGAACTCGATCTTCGGGACCAGCAGGGCGAGCTTGGGCGTCGCGGTCAGGCGCACGGCGGCGTCGGCCTGGTTCACGATGGTCAGGACCGGTCCGGTGACGATCTCGGAGGCGTAGTTGGAGCCGCCGAGCTGGCCCTGGAAGGTCTGGTCGCCGGCCGGCGCGTCGTCGGCGATGTCCAGGGTGAAGGCGACGGTCGCCGAGGCCCCGCCGGACAGCGCCCCGACCGGGGCCTGCACGCCGATGGGCCCGCCGGGGCCGGGAATGGTCGAGCACGGCCCGGCCGCGCCGTCGCATCCGGTCAGCACGGCGTAGGAGGGGAGGACACCGGGGGTGGTGAACAGCCTGGCGGTGGCGTTGAGCACCGTGAAGGCGTGGATGTTGGTGACCTTGACGGTGACCGTGACCGCGTCGCCGGTGTTGACCTGGGACGCCGACAGGGCCAGTTGCACCTCCGGCTCCTCGGCGGAGGCGGGGGTGGCGAACAGCGGGGACAGGACCATCGCGATGACCGTGAACGCGAGGACCAGGGGGTGCCGGAGGGGTCTCATCGCAGCCTTTCCATCGAAGACCTGGACCATCCGACTATGGCCGTTCATAACCCCGTAGGAAGCGAATCGAGGTAATTATGTGACCACATATGGTGACCAATTGTGGACGCCTGCCACGGCCAACGCACCGCCGGTCCCAAGCGTCCAACACATTCGCCCTGAAGCGGCCGAGTCACGGCAGTGGCCCGTCCACCCATGCGGCAGTGGTGAGCCCGAAGGCGCGGACACGCCGCAGGAGACCTTGACGAGGCTCACCGCGTTCATCGCCGACGACAAGGGCGAGGCGGGTAGCCGACGCCATCACTAGGTCGATCGCCCAAGCGCCCCGACGTGAGGTGCGCAAGAGGGAGCCGTCTGGGCCACCGATCAGCTGAGACCTTCCTCGGGCCATGCTTCACCTTCTTCCACGTCGCCGCCTACACCGGAGCGCGGGACGGGGAGCCGAACTGTGGCTGGGGACCGATCGTTCTCGGTGGCGACGGCGGAAGCGGACAGGAGCGTCGCGGCGGCGAGGCCGCCCCAGAGTGCGGCCTCGCCGTGGGAGGCGAGAGCGGTGATGACCGCCGGGGAGACGGCGAGGCCGAACCCCGTGGAGAGCTGGAAGCGCGCGAGGGCACGTCCCAGGACAGGGGCCGGAGCAAGGGCGGTGACGAGCGCGGTGGCGCTACCGGCGTAGATGATCTCACCGATGGTGCAGACCACGGCCACCATGGCGACGGCCGGGGCGCCCCAGCCGCGTCCCAGCGAGGTGGCCGCGAGGAAGCCGAGGTAGGAAGCGGTGAGTACCACGCCTGCGAGGGCCAGCACGGTCCGCCGGGAGAAGCGGGACATCAGGACGGTGACCGGAACCTGCAGGGTGACCACCAGCACCGTGTTGGCCACGAAGACGGCTGACGACCACACGGGTGATGCGTGCAACCGGGTCACCAGGACCAGGGGGACCGCGACTTCGAAGATGTTGAGGCAGAAGACATAGACCACGTTGGCGGCCAGCAGCGCGCGCATGCGAGGAGCGGGCCCGTCGTCCCTGCCCCTGGGCGGGGTGGCAGCCGGATGAGCGTGCACGTGGACCGACCACGCCAAGGCCGCCGCAACGAGATAGGCGAGCCCGGTGACGGCTGCCAGCGCCTGCAACGCGGTGGTGCCGCCGGTCAGGCAGGCGGTGGCAAGGAGCGCCCCCGCCCCCAGGCCGGCGTTGCGCAGGGCACGGCCTCCCGCGAGAGCGGCGTCCCGCTCGCGGCCGTGGGCGACCGTGGCCACGAGGGCTGCGTGGGCGGCCGGCCATGCCTGGTTGCCGATGCCGAGGAAGAGCGCCGCCGCCGCGAACAGCCAGACGTGGCCCGCCGGGGCGGCCAGCAGCAGCGCCACACCCAGGACCCGCACCAACATCGACGCCGCCACGACCGTGCTGCGTGCGCCCCGGTCCAGCCATCGGCCGACCGCGGGCATGCACACCAGACCCATGACGGCGCCGACCGTCATGGCGATGCCGGTGGCCGATGCGGACAACCTCAGCACCGTCACCCCGTACAGCAGCAGAAAGGGCCGCAGCATGCCGGTGCCGAGCGCGTCCACGGCCAGGGCGACGGCATAGCGGGGGCCGCCGGAGGCACGGACGAGAGCGCGCGGCTGGATCTTGGTGGTGGTCGCCATGGCGCCAACGGTGCGTTCGGGCGCCGCGCTGGGCACGCCGGTTGACGGACACCGTCAATCGACGCGGCCGTCGGCCATCCGACCAGCGATGATGAGGGGATGACGTTGAGGATCGACATCAGCGGCCTGCCGTCCGGGCGACTGCGGTTCGCCGCCTCCCCGCTGGCCGAGCTGACCGCGATGCTCCACGTACTGGCCGAACCCGGGCATCACCCGCGGCTGGCCGCCTGGGCCGCGGACGTCTGGGCCGGGCTGCGGCCGGAGCTGGCCGAGCGGCTCAGGGAGGCGGAGTTCCTCTGGCGTTCCTCACGAGCCGACTTCCTGGTCCCCGCCCGGCCCCGGCCGAGCCTCGCCGAGGAGTTGGACGATGTGGACCGGATCGACGATGAGACCTACGTGACCGCCGCGCTCGTCACCACCTGCGGCAGCAACCGGGTCCGCTTCGGCGCGCCGTCGCCGCTCGCCGACGCGACGGCGCGCGAGCGGGCCCTGGACCTCGCCCAGGCCCGCGGCGCGCTCCAAGAGGCCTTCGCGGAACGGCTGCTCGCGGACCCGGCCGCCGTCCGGGCACGGGTGCGTCACACCCTCGAACAGTGCGCCGAGGCCTTCTTCGACGCCGCCTGGGCAGGCGTCGCCGTGCGACTGGCCACCGACCTGCGCCTGAAGCACGACCTGCTGAAGCGCCAGGGCATCGGGGCGGCACTCGCGTCGGTCTCCGGCGCGGTCACCCTGGCGCCGGACGGCGACCGCATCGTCGTGGACAAGTTGCAGGACAACGCGATCCCCGCCCACGGCACCGGGGTCACCTTCCTTCCCAGTGTCTTCGGCCATCCGCACCTGGTGGTGATCCACGCGCCCGGATGGCAGCCGGTGGTGCAGTACCCCGTGGCCGAGCCGATTCCATCGGAGCCGGTACCGCTGGAAACGGTCACGCTACGGCTGGAGGCACTCGCGCATCCGATACGGCTGCGGCTGCTGCGCACCCTGGCCCGCGGCCCGCACACCACCGGTGAGCTGGCCCACGCCTGGGAACTCACACCCCCGGAGGTCTCCCGCCACCTCGCCGTCCTGCGCCGCGCGGGCCTGCTCACGGCCCGGCGGCACGGTCGTTACGTCCGCTACACCGTTAATCTGCCCGACCTGACGGCGTTGGGCGCCGACCTGCTGGCGGCCGTACTGCGCTGAGCAGCCCGCCACATCACGCGCCTCCACCACAGCCAGGCGGACGGTGCTGATGCGCTACGCCACCTGTACCAGGTGCTCACCGAAGAACCCGGCGATCCTCTCGACGGCGAGGTCCACGTACTGCTTGTTGTCATAGAGGTCAACGTGACTGGCGCCGTCCATCCAGTGGATCTCCTTGGGGCCGGTGGCCCGCTGGAAGGCTTCGACGCTCATCCACGACGTGACGGCACGGGAGCCGACGATCATGAGCAGCGGGCGGCGCCCGATCAGTGGGATCGGCGCGAAGGCGTCGAACGCCGCCATCTTGTCGATGCTGTCCCAGGTGAGAAAGCCCGCCGAACGGGGATGCCGGGCACGCTCGGTGCGGTAGTACTCGAAGCCCTCGGCACCGTGCTCTCCACCCAGCGCATACGCCTGTTCGGCGGTGTCGGGAAAAAGGGTCAGCACCGGCGGCTTCCCGCCCCGGGCCTCGACGGTGCGGGCGTGGGCCGCGGCGTCCAGCATGCCGAGGAACACCGCCGGGTCCTGGGAACCGTCGGCCCCCAAGCGGAACTGGCGCGCCACGTCCACGGCGCTGACGGTGGCGAGGGCCTTGACCCGGCGGTCACCCGCGGTGGCCGAGAGGGCGTACCCGCCGGAGGCGCAGATGCCGAGCAGGCCGATGCGGTCCGGATCGACGTCGCCCCGGCCGGTGAGGAAGGAGACGGCGGCCTTGAGGTCCTCGACGCGCTGCGCGGGGTCCTCCAGGCCGCGAGGTTCGCCGCCGCTCTCGCCTTGGTAGGCCGCGTCGTAGGCGAGCGCGGTGAACCCCCTTTCGGCCAGGAGCCGGGCGTAGAGGCCGGCAGCCTGCTCCTTCACACCGGTGCCGGGGTGGCCGACGACGATCGCCAGACGCGGCCCCTCGGGAGGGGTGTCGGGCATGTAGAGATGACCGGCGAGCGGGATGCCGGCGCTGTGGAAGGTGACGTCGATCTTCGCCATGGAACTCTCCGTTGAACGGTCAGCCGGCCCGGCACGGTGCCGGGCTCGTGTCCACGGTCGTCACAGTCCCGAGCAGGCGTAAGCGGCGAGTTCTTGCCTGGGAAAAACCCTGCCCCCTCACCCACACCGCTACAGGCTCGACAATGGAGGACATGAGCACCGTGTCCGGACCCGGCGAGCTGGGCGCCTTCCTCAAGGCTCGCCGGGCGCAGCTGGCCCCGCAGGACCTCGGCCTGCCCGAACAGGACTCCCGCCGCAAGGTCGCGGGGCTCCGCCGCGAGGAGGTCGCCCAACTCGCCGCGATCAGCGTCGACTACTACACGCGGCTGGAGCAGGGGCGGGTCAGAGCCTCCGCGTCGGTGCTCGCCACGCTGGCTCGGGCACTGCGCCTCGACGACGACCAGCAGCGATACCTGTATCAACTGGCCGGCAAATCCGACACGCGGCCCAGGAGGCGCCGGCCCCCGCAGCGCGTACGCCCCGCCATGCGACGCCTGCTCGATCAGCTCACCAGAACCCCCGCCGTCGTCCTGGGCAAACGGCTGGACATCCTGGAATGGAACGCGGGCGCCGCAGCCCTGTACACGGACTTCTCACAGATCCCCGCGGGCCGGCGCAACTATCTGTACCTGCTGTTCACCGACCCGATCATGCGAGGCATGCACCTGGAGTGGGAGCACGATGCGCGCGACGCCGTCGCCGCTCTGCGCATGGAGTCCGCGGCCGATCCCGACGACCCCCAGCTCGCCCTGCTCGTCGGCGAGCTGTCCGTGCGGGACGCCGACTTCCGTACCTGGTGGGCGGAGCATCGCGTCAACAATGCCACGTATGGCACCAAGCGTTACCGGCATCCGCTGGTCGGTGATCTCACCCTCGACTGCGACACCTGGAGCAGCCCCGACGGCTCAGGACAGCGCCTGATGGTCCTCACCGCCGAGCCTGGTTCCCCATCCCATGACGCGCTGCTCATCCTCACCGCATGGGCGTCGAGGCAGCCGAGCGAGAACCTTCCTTCCACGCCACGATGATGTCCCGCCCAGCGGCGACGCCGCCGATCGGGCGCGAACAGGCCGAGCCGCGCCGCCGGGTCCGTAACACTTCATGTTGGCTCCGGGGATCTTCTCGGTTGGCCTGTCGGGTTAGAGTCCCAGGTTGAGGAGTTGAGCGCAGAGGTCGTCCGCTTGCTGCTGTGATTCGGCATAGAGGGCGGTGAGCTTTTCCGGTCGGGAACAGATTGCCTCACCGTTGTGGACGGCAAGGAGTGTGCCGTCACCTTGCCACCAGTTGTCCGCGAGTCCTTCGACTCCCGCTCACCTGTGCTCAGCAGGAACTCCCGCAAGTCGGCGTGCTGCCCGAACTTGGCGAGATTGCCGCGCACCACCAGATCGAAGCGGGCCGCCGCCCACCTTTCCTCATCGAACCAGCTCCTGGCCGTCCGGACGCTCCTCGAAGCCGAGGCCGCGCGGCTCGCGGCCCGCGACCACACCGACGAGGGCCTGGCCGGCTGCGCGCGTTGTGCGCGCGCGGCCAGGCCGCCGTCGAGGCCGGCGACATCGACGGCGCCATGGCGGCCAACTCCGAGCTGCACGCGACCATCACGGAGATGTCGGGCAACGCCGTCCTCGGTGACCTGGCCGGCCAGGTGTCCCGCAGGGTCCGCTGGCACCACACTCCGGTGGCCCGCCGGCGTGGCCGGGCCTCCTGGCAGGAGCCCGCCCAGCCCCCGCCGAGCCGGCGCCGCAGGCGGCGGGCGCCCGCGTCGTTCGGAAGTTGACACAGATGTCACCCGCGGCTCGCTAAGAGGAAACATCCCCCGAGGAGATTGATCACGAGGGCGAAGTCGCTTGTCTCCACGGGAAAGCCGTGTGGCGGCGCGTCCGCCTCCGAGGCCGGGGACGCCTCGGGAGGGCGGCCGCGTCGCCACACGCCGATACCTCGCACAGTTGGTCTCCCAGGATTCAGCCGCCTGGCCCTCCCCGCCCCCGGGCCGGTGAAGGACCCTCGCGGGCTAGCGCGCCAGTGACAGCAGCAGCGCGCCGCCGATGGCGAACCCGTAGCCGGCGGCGGCCAGTGCGACGACCCGGGTGCGGCGCGGCTCGTCCCATCGGGTGCGCCCCAGCAGCCAGGCCAGCGCCGGGAGCACCAGCACTCCGTGCAGGCTCACCCCGTGCACGGGCTTGAGGAAGCCGCCGACCTGGTAGGCGAGCTCGGGCCGGCCGGCGGCGACCAGGGTCATGCCACGGGCGATCATCGCGGCGCCCGAGGCCAGCCCGACGAGCAGGGTGAGGAACCCCGCGCGCAGCGCCAGTCGCATGCTCGCCGGCAGACCGGGGTCGCCGCGCAGGGCCTGGACCGAGAAGACGACCAGGACCGCCACCAGGATGACGCCCCCGGCCGCCAGCATCGTCGACACCAGGCCGTCCACGGTGGTCTCGCGGTTGAAGTGCGAGGGGACGTGCCGCCACGCCTGCAGGGTGATGCCGCCCACCTCGGCCGCACAGTCGGCGGCGAAGACCCCGAGCAGCACGGCACGAAGGTGCGGTCGCAGGCGCACGTACGAGGTCACCCAGGCGATCGTTATCAGGGTCAGCCCGAAGGACACGCCGAACGTCGCAGGCTTGCGCCAGGACACAGGCCCCTCCCAGGGACCGCCGAGGACGGCGAACACCCCGAGATGGAACACCCCCGCCGCCACCAGCACCACGCCCACGACGTGACAGACGCGCTCGGCGGCAGGGGCGTCGTCCCAGTGGGCCGCCAGGACGGCGAGGCCCCGGCGGAGCGGCGAGGCCGGGCGGGCGCCCGCGGTGGCCGTGGTCATCACCGTTCCACCCTCCCGGCTGCCGCCGAGCCCCGCATCGTACGGCGGGCGGCGTTCGCCGTACGACCACGGGAGTACCCGGCCGACCGTCTGGGCGCACGACGCCCGCCGCGAAAGCGGGTGACGGGGACCCGCCGCCACGGCGCCCGTGGAGCGTGGCCGTCAGGAGGCGTCGAGAAGGTGGCGGGCGACGAAGTCGTTGGCGAACCTGCCGGTGGGGTCGTAGCGGCGGGCGAGCGCCTGGAAGTCGCCGAGGCGGGGGTAGCGCGACCGGAGCGTCTCAGGGTCGACGGTGAAGAGCTTGCCCCAGTGGGGACGCGGGGCGTAGGGGGCCAGGCGGTCCTCGATGAGGCCCAGGACGGGCGTGACCGCGTCGGCGTCCTTGATCCAGGTGAAGTGGAAGGCCACGCTGTCGCGCTCGTGGAAGGGGCTGAGCCACTGCCGGTCGGCGGCGATGGTGCGGATCTCGGAGATCTGCAGCACGGGGGCGATGCGGTCGCTGATCGACTCCAGGGCGTGCAGCGCGGCCACAGCGTCCCGGCGGGCGACCATGTACTCCGACTGCAGTTCCTCGCCGCTGCTCGGGGTGAAGTCGGGGCGGAAGTGCGGCAGCCGCTCGAACCACGGTCCGGGGACGCCCATCTGCTCGGTGCAGTGGACGGCCGGCATGCCGGGCACCGGGTGCCGGGGCCCGTCGGCCGGGATGGCGCCGAACAGATCGGGGACGGGCGCGGGACCGGTGGCCTGGTCCAGGCGCTCCTTGACCCACACCTGGCCGATGCGCGAGGTGCGCCAGTCGGTGAACATGCTGACGCTGTAGGCGCGCGAGACCAGGTCCTCGAAGTGGTCGTCCAGCGCCTCGACGGGCAGCCCCTCGTAGACGTACTGCCGCACCTCGAAGGCGGGGACGATGTCGAGGGTCAGGCCGACGACGGCCCCGAGGGCGCCGAGCGCCACGACGGCGCCGTCGAACTCCTCCCCGTCCCGGTCGCGGCTCAGCGTCACCAGGTCGCCGTCGGCGGTGACCATCTTCACCGCCGACACGGCCGTCGCGAGGCTGCCGTTTCCGACGCCGGACCCGTGGGTCGCCGTGGCGCAGGAGCCGGCGACCGAGATGTGCGGCAGCGACGCCATGTTGGGGACGGCGTACCCCTTGTCGTGCAGGCGCCGCCCGAGCTCGGCGTACCGCACGCCGCCGGAGACGTGCACGGCCGCCGAGGCGGTGTCGATCTCCACGACCTGCGGCAGCCCGTCCAGCGAGACCAGGGCGCCCGGCGAGTCGGCGATGCGGTTGAACGAGTGCCCGCTTCCGAGCACCCGCACCTTGGCGCTTCCCGCGATCAGGCCGCGCAGCTCGTCCAGCGACGAGGGGGCGTCGAGGCGCTTCGCCGCGAAAGTGATATTACGTGCCCAATTAGTCAGCTTCTGCGTCAACTGCGGCTTCCCTCGGCTTTCACGGCAAGTGCTCCATTTGACCGCTGAATGGCACTCTAGACGTAAGGGATCCATCCGGGGAGGCCGCCTGCCCGGCACGGCGTCGGCGCGCCCGACGCGGCGGGAGCCCGACGACCCCGGCCACGGCGGACGCGGCAGAGGCCGCCGGCCGGGCAGGAGTGCGGGAGCCGGGCGTCACGCGCCGCGGCGGGCGGCCCAGTCGGGAGCCAGGACGGACATCACGATCGCGTCGTGCCAGGCTCCGTCCCAGCGCAGCGCGTCGCGCAGCACGCCCTCCTCCACGAAGCCCGCCTTGCGGTACACGTGCCGGGCCCGCTCGTTGAAGTCGAAGACCTCGAGCGAGACCCGGTGCAGCCCCACCGTGGCGAAGACGTGCGCGAGGACCAGCTCTATCGCCTCGGAGCCGTAGCCGCGGCCGAAGACCCGCGGCCCGGCCAGGGCGATGCGCATGCCGCAGGACAGGTTGTCGGCGTCCAGGTCGTTCAACACGATCTCACCGACGTAATCGCCCTCCTTGACGTCGCAGATGGCGAGGTCGAGCCGATTGTCCTGCTCACCCCGGGTGGAGTACCACTTCTCGATCGCCGCACGGGTGGGCTTCCCGTGCGAGCCCGTCAGGCGCACGGTCTCGGGATCGTTGACGAGTTCCCACAGGCCCTCGACATGCTCGGGACCGGCCGGGCGAAGCACGACGCGCTCACCGGTCAACGTGGGCTTGCTGGCGAATGTCACCCGCCAGTGCTACCAGCCGCGCACCGGCCGGGACAACCGCTTTCGCGCCCGGCACGCCGCCCGGGCCGACTCGCGCCCGGCCCACCGCCGGGGCGGCCCCGCGGCCGGCCGCCCCCTGTCTCAGCCGGCCCCGCCCGGCTCGCGGCCGGGCGCCCGCCCCCGGCCGGTCCCGAACGCTCGGTGGGCGTGCACCAGCAGCTCACGCGCCGCGGGACCGTGGGTGTCCTTCCACACCAGGGCGAGCAGGGCCGGTGTCTCGACGTCGTCGATGGGCAGCGCGGTGAGGTCCCGGTGACCGCCCACCATCGAGTCGCACAGGACGGCGACCCCCAGCCCGCGCCCGGCGAGGTCGGCGATGGCGTCGGCGGCGCTGGCCTGCAAGGCGATCAGCGGCCGGAGGTTCCGCGCCGCGCAGGCCTGGTCGAAGACCGTGCGCAGGCCGGTGCCGGGCGGCATGCAGATGATCGGCAGGTCCACCAGGTCGCGCAGCGTGACCCGGGGCAGGGACGTCAGGGGGTGGCCGGCCTGGACCACCGCGACGAGGCGCTCGCTGATGATCGTGAGCGCGCCCAGCCCTTCGGGGGTGGCGGTCGCGGTGCCGATCAGGGCCAGGTCGACAGTGCCGGCGCGCACGCCCTCGACGAGCCGGTCGGAGTTGTCCTCCAGCAGCGAGATCTCCACGCCGGGATGCGCCCGGTGGAAGGCGGCGAGGGCGTCGAACAGGGGCGTGATGGTGCAGCCGATGACCATGCCGACCGTCAGCCGCCCCCGGATCAGGTCGGTCACCTCGCCGACCGCCTGGCCGAGCGCCCCGGCGGCGGCGAGCGCCGCCCGGGCGTGCTCCAGCGCGGCCTTCCCCGCGACCGTGAGGGTGGCCGACCGCGCGGACCGGTCGAACAGCTCGGCGCCGAGCTCCCGTTCGAGCTGCCGGATCTGGGCGCTGACGCCGGACTGGCTGATGTGCACCCGCTCGGCGGCGCGGGTGAAGTTGCGCTCCTCGGCGACGGCGACGAAGTATTCCAGCTGCCGGAGTTCCATGACTGTTGATTCTAGCTTCTAGCAGATCCATCTGTTGGACTTCTGGCCGCGGTGCCCGCAATCTGGGACACGTCAGAGCCCGATGCCAGGAGGAAGATCCATGACGGAGTACGAGAAGGCCATGCGGCCGGAGGACATCACCCGCTTGTTCGTCGAGCGCTCCAACGCCGGCGACGCGGCCGGGGTCGCCGCCCTGTACGAGCAGGAGGCGGTACTGGCGTACCCGCCCGGCGGCCGGACGGCCGGCCGGGAGGCGATCCGCGCGCTGTGGGAGCAGGTGCTGGCGGGTCGCCCCCACTTCGAACCGGAGGAGCCGCTGCCCACGCTGATCAGCGGCGACATCGCCCTCACCTCCACCGCGCCGAGGGACGGCGCCGGCGCCCGCGCCCAGGTCCTGCGCCGCCAGCCCGACGGCAGCTGGCTCCGCCTCCTCGACCAGCCCGAATTCGTTCCCCTCTCCCGCTGAACCACCCTCGACACCACGAAGGAACAGGTATCGACATGCGCAAGTGGCTGCCGCTGATCACGGTCTGCCTGGGCACGTTCATGCTCCTGATCGACGTCACGATCGTGAACGTGGCCTTGCCGGACATGGTGGGCGACCTCGGCGCGTCGTTCGGGGCGCTGCAATGGGTCGTGGACGCCTACGCCCTCGCGCTGGCCGCGCTCCTGCTCGGCGCGGGGTCGATCGCCGATCTCGCCGGGCACCGCCGCGCCTACATCGCCGGGCTCGCCCTCTTCGCGATCTCGTCGGCCGCGTGCGGCCTGTCCCCCGGCACCGGCGTGCTGATCGCCGCCCGCGCCGTGCAGGGCATCGGCGCGGCCGCCATGTTCGCCACCACGTTCGCGCTGCTCAACAGCGCCTACACCGGACGGGACCGCGGCAGCGCGTACGGCGTGTGGGGCGCGGTGGCGGGGGCCTCGGCCGCGGTGGGCCCGATACTCGGCGGCCTGCTCACCGAGGGCGTCTCCTGGCGCTGGATCTTCTTCGTCAACCTGCCGGTCTGTGCCGTCGCGATCGTGCTCTGCGTCAGAGTGCTCGCCGGCGCGAACGCGCCTGCCCGAGGCCGGGTCGACGTCCTGGGCATCGCGAGCTTCAGCGCCGCGGCGGCCTGCGGCACCTACGCGCTGATCCGCGCGAACGAGGAGGGCTGGTTCGACGCCGCGGTCTGGTGGCTCCTGGTCCTGGCGGCGGCGTTGCTGGCCGTGTTCGCCGTCTTCGAGGCGCGCTCACGCCACCCGATGTTCGACCTGAGGCTGCTGCGCGACCGCTCGTTCGCGGGCGTCCTGCTCGCCGGAGCGCTGATGACGTTCGCGGCCTTCGCCCCCTTCACCTACACCTCGATCTGGTTGCAGTCGGTGCTCGGACTGACCCCCATCGGCGCGGGGCTCACCGGACTGCCGATGTCGGTCATGTCGTTCATCGTCTCGGCGCTGCTGGGACGGGCGCTGCACGGCCGGCGGCCGGACCTGGTGATCGGCGCGGGACTGCTGTTCGTCGGCCTCGGCTGCCTGCTCGCCGCCGCGCTCGTGCACGGTGCGGCCGGCTGGACGGCGCTGCTGCCCGGCTTCGCCGTGATCGGCGTCGGGGTCGGCCTGGCGACGCCGATCCTCGGCTCGGTGTCCATGTCGCTCGTCCCGCCCGAGCGGGGCGGAATGGCCGCCGGCGCGGTCAACACCACCCGCCAGCTCGGCTTCGCCCTGGGCATCGCCGCCCTCGGCAGCGTCTTCGCCGCCCGCGCCCAGACCGGCCTCTCTGAGAACGGCCTCCCGCAGGCCGCCCGACTCGCCCGGGGCATCGCCGGCGGGCAGACGCCCGCGCTGCTGGCCGCCGTGCCGCCCGCCGCGCGCCAGGCGCTGGACGGCGCGGCGCACGCCGCGGCCGTGTCGGGAGTCCAGGCCACCTACGCCGTAGGCGGGGCCGCCGGTGTCCTCGCCGGCCTGCTGGTGGTCGTGCTCATGCGGCCGGCCCGGCCGCCCGCCGCGCGTCAGGACGACCGGCCGCCCGTCGCGGAGCCGGCCCGCCGATAGGGCCCGGACGCGAAGATCCCGCCCGATCGTTGATCGGGCGGGATCTCGTCGCTTCCCTGGGACCGTCCTGAGGACGGACCCCGGTGGAGCTATGGGGATTCGAACCCCAGACCTCCTCCATGCCATGGAGGCGCGCTACCAGCTGCGCCATAGCCCCTGGTCACCGCTCGGGGTGTTCCCCTTGCGGCGCTCGGAGAGCATATAGCGACAACCCCCCGTTGACCTAATCGACACCTTCCCGCCGCCCGGACGCCGCGCGCCGCCGCGACCGGGCCGCGCGGTCAGATGGCGGCCGCAGCCGAGTCGGGACGGTCGTCGCTGCTGATCGGCTCGGGGAGCGTGCCGGCGTTGTGCTCCAGCAGGCGCCAGCCCTTGCGGCCCTCCTGCAGGACGGACCAGGAACAGTTGCTCAGACCGCCCAGAACGGACCACAGCTCCTCCGGCAGGCCGAGCAGCCGCGCCAGCCCCAGGCGGATCGCCGCGCCGTGGGAGGCGACGACGAGCAGGCCGCCCTCCTCCAGCCGGGCCACCCAGCGCCGGGTGGCGGCGGCCACGCGGTCGGCGACGTCGGTGACGGCCTCGCCGCCCGGCGCCTCCCACTCGGCGTACTGCACCGGCCAGCCCGCCGCGATCTCGGCGCGGGTGAGCCCCTCCCACTCGCCGCCGCCGCGCTCACGCAGGTCCTTGTCCACCAGGACGTCCAGCCCGGCGACCGCCCCGAGTGCGGCGGCGGTGTCCTGAGCCCGTCGCAGGTGCGAGGAGACGATCAGCGACGGGCGCAGCGACGCGAGCAGCGAGGCCGCCCGCTCGGCCTGCGCCACACCGGTCTCGTCGAGCGGGATGTCGGTGTGCCCCTGGAAGCGCTGCTCGACGTTCCACAGCGTCTGGCCGTGGCGCCAGAACACGACGCGCCGGCCACCGCGCTTCCCCTCAGTCACCTGCCGTCCCGCGGGCCCGCTGGGCCTGCACCCGCCGCACGCTCTCGGGCAGGGCGATGGACGGGCAGTCCTTCCACAGCCGCTCCAGGGCGTAGAAGGTGCGGTCCTCCTCGTGCTGCACGTGCACGACGATGTCCAGATAGTCCAGGAGCACCCAGCGTCCCTCCCGCTCGCCCTCGCGGCGGACGGGCTTGGCGTGGGCCTCGATGCGCAGCCGCTCCTCGATCTCGTCGACGATCGCGCGGACCTGGCGGTCGTTGGAGGCGGAGCAGAGTACGAAGGCGTCGGTGATGACCAGTTGGTCGCTCACGTCATAGGCGATGATGTCGTCCGCCAGCTTCTCGGCCGCCGCCTCGGCGGCGAGCAGGACGAGCTGGCGGGATCTCTCGGATGCTGTCACGATGCGGCTTGTTCCTCCTGTGAAGGTTACGAGGTCCAGCATTCCCATTATCAGGATGCCCGGTAAAGCCCCCGCTTGTTGATGTACTGAACAATCCCGTCGGGGACCAGGTACCAGATCGGCTCCCCGGCGGCCACCCGCTGCCGGCACTCCGAGGAAGAGATCGCGAGCGCCGGGATCTCGACGAGGCTGACCTTCCCCTCCGGGAGGCCCGGGTCCTGCAGGAGATGGCCCGGACGAGTACAGCCTACGAAATGCGCCATCGTGAAGAGCTCATCGACGTCGCGCCAGCTCAGAATCTGCGCCAGCGCGTCGGCGCCGGTGATGAAGTACAGCTCGGCGCCCGGCTCGTACATGGCCGCGATGTCGCGCAGAGTGTCGATCGTGAAGGTCGGCCCCGGACGGTCGACGTCGATGCGGCTCACCGAGAAGCGAGGGTTGGACGCGGTCGCGATGACCGTCATCAGATAGCGGTCCTCCGCCGCCGACACCGTCTGCTCGGCCTTCTGCCACGGCCGGCCGGTCGGGACGAACACCACCTCGTCCAGGTTGAAGTGATGGGCGACCTCGCTGGCCGCGACGAGGTGGCCATGGTGGATCGGGTCGAACGTCCCGCCCATGATGCCAAGCCGCCTGGTAGGGGCCCCATTTCTCATGCGAGGGACCCTAACGTGCCGCTCGGCCCCGCGGGGCTCCGGCCCCCCGGCGTCGCGGCGGCACGCCCGGGCGCCCCGCCGGGGCAGGAAGCATCTTCCTGGGCCGCGCGCGGGCATCCGCCCCGACGTAGCATGCCGACCATGACCACCTCCACCCCGGATCGCAACCGTGTCCAGCTGCCCGGCATCAGTTCCCGGGCCTACGAGCATCCAGCCGACCGGTCGGCTCTCGTGGCGATGCGCTCCCTGTCGGGCTTCGACTCGGTGCTCAAGCGCATGTCCGGCCTGTTCAGCGAGCGCCGTCTGCGGCTGATGTTCCTCGGCTCCTCGGTGCGGGCCAGCGAGACCCAGTTCCGCGCCCTGTACGACATGGGCCGCGACAGCGCCTACATCCTCGACCTGCACCGCATCCCCGAGGTCTACGTCCAGCAGGACCCGCGGCCGAACGCCATGGCGATCGGCTTCGACGACCCGTTCATCGTGGTCAACACCGGCCTGCTCGACCTGATGGACGAGGAGGAGCTGCGGTTCGTCATCGGGCACGAGACCTCGCACATCCTGTCCGGCCACGCCGTCTACGGCACGATGCTGGCGATCCTGACCCGCCTGGCCACCCGCGTGGCGTGGATCCCGCTCGGGTACATCGGGTTGCGCATCATCGTCACCGCCCTGGAGGAGTGGCACCGCAAGGCCGAGCTGTCGGCCGACCGCGGCGGCATACTCTGCGGGCAGGACCCCGAGGCCGCCATGCGCGCCCTGATGAAGCTCGCCGGCGGCTCCCGCCTGCACGAGATGAACATCGAGGCCTTCCTGGACCAGGCCCGCGAGTACGACACCGCCGGGGACGTGCGTGACGGCCTGCTGAAGGTGCTCAACCTGCTGGGCTCCACCCACCCGTTCGCGGTGATGCGCGTGGCCGAGCTCGACCGGTGGCGGCGGGAAGGCGAGTACGAGGCCATCCTGTCCGGCGACTACCCCCGCCGCGAGGACGACGCCAACGCCAAGGTCTCCGAGGAGGTCAAGGCGGCCGCCCGCTCCTACCGCGAGTCGTGGGCGCAGTCCCAGGACCCGTTCATCGGCGTCCTGCGCGACGTCGCCGAGGGCGCGGTCAACGCCGGCGAGCGCATCTTCAACCGGTTCGCCCGCCGGGACAACTGACCGGCGCCCGCGGTCCACGGCCGGCGGGCGAGCCGGCCGCGACCGGTCCGCGGCATCGGCCGGCACGCCGTCGAGCTGCGCACGGGGGCGGACGCGGTGCGCGCCGCCGCAGCTCACGGCCTTTCGTCCCGCCCGGCGGCCCATCCTGACGGGCCCCGGCCCGCCGGGTGGCCCGGTGTCCCTCAGAAGGCGTGCGGCAGCACCCAGGCCAGGACGCGGACGGCGGCGGCGCACACCGCGACGAAGCCGCCGAGGACGGCGAGCGCCCGCAGCCCTTCCCTGCGCAGGTCGGGCACGCGGACGCCGGCCCGCTCGACCTCGCTGCCGACGATGCCGCCGCACACGACGCCGAAGACCACCCCGGCCACGGTCATCGGGCCCGGCTGCGTCCACCACTCGCCCTCGATGCTCCCTCCGGCGGCCACCCAGAACGCCGAGGCGGCGATCGCGGAGGCGGGCACTCCCGGCCACACCGCCGCGCTGAGGACCGACCCGGTCAGGGTCACCGGGAAGCACACCACGCGCAGCGCTCCCCGCACTCTGGCCGACCTTCGGTTCCTGACCAGCCAGTGCCCGGTCCACCAGGCGCGGGCCAGCACGCACAGGGACGCCGTGACGATGAACGTGGCCGGCGGCCAGATCACCGACACCACCACGCAGGGCACGGCCAGCATGGCCAGGACGATGAGCACGGCGCTGCCGGGCGGGGAGGAGATCGACGCGGCCGGCGCGGCGTCGGTCGCGAGCGCCGACTCCCTGACGTCCGCGGCGGCCCGCCGGACCCTGGCCATCGCCGTGGCACCACCGGCCCTGGTGCGGCGCTCGGCGGCCTCACCCCGCACCCGTCGCGCGGAAGCCTCGGCCTTCGCCCCGCGCTCCTGGCCGTCGGCCTTGGCCCGCCGACCGGCGTCGGCTTTACCCCGGCGCTCTACGGCGTCGGGCTTGGCCCGGCGGTCGGCGGCGTCCGCCGCGGAGGGGCGAATCCGGGCGCGCTCCCCCGGCGTCTCCTCCTGAGCCCGGCCTGTGGCGGCGTCCTCGGGCCTGCTCCGGCCGCCCGCGGGACCATCGGCCTTCCCTCGGCCGGCGGCGGCGTCGGGCTTCGCCCGCCCGGCGGCCGGGCCGTCGGCCTTGGCGCGCACCACCGGCGGGCCGTCCGCCTTCGCGCGGACGGTCGCGGGCCCCTCCGGCCGCGCGCGTGCGGCCGTGGCGCCCTCGGGCTTCGGCCGGGCGACCGGCGGCGCGTCGGCGGCCTTGGCCCGGGCGTTCGCCGCGCCGTCGGACCGGACGCGGCCCGCCGCAGGGTCGTCGTGCGCACCGCCCGCCGCGGGCGCCGTCGCGCGGGCCAGGCGAGCCAGCCGGTCCGACAGCAACGCGGCGGTCGGCCGCTTGGCCGGCTCGCGGTTCAGCGCGGCGCGCACCAGCGGCAGCAGGGAGCCGGGCACGCCCGCCAGGTCGGCCCGCCCGTTCAGGACGGCGTACATCTGCGCCTCGACCGTGCCGCGGCCGAACGTCGGGCGCCCGGTGGCCGCGAACGCCACCGTCGCCGCCCAGGAGTGGACGTCAGCGGGCTCGCCGACGGACTCCTCGGCGAACACCTCGGGGGCCGAGTATCCCGGCGTGCCGAGGAAGGTGCCGGTCATGGTGACCCGGGTGGCGTCCGACACCTGCGCGATGCCGAAGTCGATCAGCACCGGGCCGTCGGGGCCGAGCACCACGTTGGCCGGCTTGACATCGCGGTGGACGACCCCCGCGGCGTGGATGATCGCGATCGCCGTGGCCAGCCCTCGGGCGAGGTCGACGAGCTGCGGACCCGACAGGGGGCCGCCCCGCCGCACCGCGTCGAGGAGGGTCTCCCCCTCGATGTGCTCCATGACCAGGTAGGGCCGGTCCCCGGACAGATCGGCGTCCAGCACGCGGGCGACGTAGGGGCTCTCGACCCGGCGCAGCGCGCGCACCTCGCGGTCGAGCCTTAATCGGGAGTCGGGATCGTCTCCGATGGGGTCACGCAGGATCTTGACGGCGACCTTCGCCCCGCGTCGGCCGATGGCGAGGTAGACCTCGCCCATGCCACCACGTCCGAGGCGCTCCACCATGGTGTACGGGCCGACTCTCCCGGGCCCGCCCACTCGCCGTCCACCCATAGGGAACGCCACCATAGCGCCCAACGACCCGCGCGCGTCGGCGACGCGCCGGAAGCGGTAGTTGAAATTTGCCCGAATTCGCCGCGAGCCACAGATCACCATGGAGCCGTGGACCGCCATGAACCGGAGATCACCGGGAGGGCGAGGAGTCCTCCAGCAGGGTGTCCAGCCGGACGCGCGGCACCGTGGACAGCGCCTTCCTGCCGGTGCGCCGCCAGTTGACGTGACCGCGGCGCTCCAGCCACAGCATGATCTGGTCGGCGGCCGCCATGACCAGGGCGGCGTACCCGAGCGCGAAGACGAGACCCATGGCCACAGTCAACCGCCACCCAGGCGCTCACCCACGGCGACACGCCGAACACGCGAAGTCACCACAACATCGGGCGCCCGCTGAGACGCCCCGTGCCGTCTGCGCCGGGTCAGGAGCCGGCGATCACGGTGCCCGCGGAGGTGCGCAGGTGGCCGTCGCCGGTGTAGACCCACTTGGTGGAGGTCAGCTCGGGCAGCCCCATCGGCCCCCGGGCGTGCAGCTTCTGCGTCGAGATGCCGATCTCGGCGCCGAAGCCGAACTCGCCGCCGTCGGTGAACCGCGTGGAGGCGTTCACCGCCACCGCCGCCGAGTCGACCAGCGCCACGAACCGCCGCGCGGCCTTCTGCGAGCGGGTGACGATCGCATCGGTGTGCGCCGAGCCGTACCGCCGGATGTGCGCGACGGCGTCCTCGAGCGTGTCCACCACCGCGGCGGCGATGTCGAGCGAGAGGTACTCCTGCCCGAAGTCGTCCTCGTTGGCGGGCACGACGGCCTCGCCGTATGCGGCGACCCGCTCGTCCCCGTGCACGGTGACGCCCTCCTGCGCCAGCCGCGCCAGGGCCGCCGGGACGAAGGCGTCGGCCACGGCCGCGTGCACCAGCAGCGTCTCGGCGGCGTTGCACACCGAGGGGCGCTGCACCTTGGCGTTGACCAGGATCTCCATGGCCAGGTCGAGGTCGGCGTCGGCGTCCACGTACACGTGGCAGTTGCCGACGCCGGTCTCGATCACCGGCACCGTGGACTCCTCCACCACCGAGTTGATCAGCGAGGCGCCGCCGCGCGGGATCAGGACGTCGACCAGCCCGCGGGCCCGCATCAGGTGCTTGACCGACTCGCGGGTGGTGCCCGGCACGAGCTGCACCGCCCCCGCCGGGACCTCGGTGCCCTTCAAAGCGTCCTGCATGACGCGCACCAGGGCGGTGTTGGAGTGGTAGGCGCTGGACGAGCCGCGCAGCAGCACGGCGTTGCCGCTCTTGAGGCACAGCGCCGCCGCGTCGACGGTCACGTTGGGCCGGCCCTCGTAGATGATGCCGACGACGCCGAGCGGGACGCGGAGCTGCCGCAGCTCCAGGCCGTTCGGCAGCGTGTTGCCCCGGACCACCTCGCCCACCGGGTCGGGCAGGTCGGCCACCTCGCGCACCGCGCCGGCGATGTCCGCGACCCGCGCGGCGTTCAGCCGCAGGCGGTCGATCATGGTCTCGGTCGTGCCGCCCTCGCGCGCGGCGGCGACGTCCAGGGCGTTGGCCTCGACGATCTCACCGACCCTGTCCACCAGCGCGTCGGCGACGGCATGCAGAGCGGCGTCCTTCGCGGCACGCGGAAGGGGCGCGAGCTCGGCGGCGGCCTCTCGGGCGGCGTGGGCGACCTTCAGGAAGTCATCGGCCTCAGACATGCCTCGCGCTCCTGCTCTCGGTGGTGGGGTCCAGTATGACGATGTCGTCGCGGTGGATCAGCTCTCGCTCGTACTCGGGGCCGAGAGTCGCGGCCAGCTCGCGCGTGGAACGCCCGAGCAGCTCGGGGATCTCCGCGGCGTCGAAGTTCACCAGCCCACGCGCCACCGGCGTGCCGTGCGGGCTGTAGAGATCGACCGGGTCGCCGGCGCTGAAGTCGCCCTCGACGCGGGTTACCCCCGCGGGCAGCAGCGACTTGCGCCGGCCCACCACGGCCTCCACCGCGCCGGGGTCCAGGTACAGGCGTCCGCGCCCGGTCGTGGCGTGCGCCAGCCAGAGCAGACGGGTGCCGGGGTAGCGGCCATCGGGCTGGAAGAAGGTGCCGACGTCCGCTCCGGCCAGGGCCTGGGCGGCGTGGGCGGCGGCGGTGAGCACGACCGGCACCCCCGCCCCGGTGGCGATGCGCGCGGCCTCGACCTTGGTGATCATGCCGCCGGTGCCGACCCGGCCCGACCTGCCGAGCTCGACCCCTTCCAGGTCCGCCGCCCCTCGGACGTGCGGGATGCGGCGCGAACCCGGCTGGCGGGGGTCCCCGTCGTACAGGGCGTCCACGTCGGACAGCAGCACCAGCGCGTCGGCGTGGATGAGGTGGGCCACCAGGGCGGCGAGACGGTCGTTGTCGCCGAAGCGGATCTCGTCGGTGGCGACGGTGTCGTTCTCGTTGACCACCGGGACGATGCCGAGCTCCAGCAGCCGCAGCAGCGTGCGCTGCGCGTTGCGGTGGTGGGAGCGGCGCATCATGTCGTCGGCGGTGAGCAGCACCTGCCCGACGCGGCGGCCGTACCGGGCGAAGGAGGAGGTGTAGCGAGCGACCAGCACGCCCTGCCCGACCGAGGCGGCGGCCTGCTGGGTGGCCAGGTCGCGCGGGCGGGCGGACAGGCCGAGCGGGCCGAGGCCGGCCGCGATGGCGCCGGAGGACACCAGCACGATGTGGGCGCCGCCCGCGCCGCGCGCGGCGAGCACATCGACCAGCGCGTCCACCCGGTCGACGTCGATGGTGCCCTGCGGGGTCGTCAGCGAGGACGATCCCACCTTCACGACCAGGCGGGAGGCGTGCGCCACCCGCTCCCGGCCGGTGCTGTCCATCACGGTCGCTCCCCTTCGCTCGTGCGGGCACGGCCCGCTCCACTGGCGCCGGCCAGGCCCGCCGCCGGTCGTGCCCCTAGGGCGCCGCGGCGGCGCCGCTAGTCCTGCGAGCGGCGCTCGCTTCTGGCCGCCTCGGCGATCCCGACGCGGTCGTCGGACCCGCGCGGACCCTGGGCGGCGTCGGCGTCGAGGGTGGGCTGCCAGTCGAACAGGTAGCCGCCCTCCATCGGGCCGATGACGACCTCCGCCCCCTCCTTGGCGCCGGCCTCGCTCAGAGCCTTCTCGATGCCGAGCCGCTCGAGCCGGTCGGACAGGTAGCCGACCGCCTCGTCGTTGCTGAAGTCGGTCTGGCGGATCCACCGCTCGGGCTTCTCGCCGGTGACCTGGAAGGTGTTGGCGTCGACGCGCTTGACGGCGAACCCGGCGTCGCCGTACTGCTTGGGCCGGATGACCAGGCGCGTCGGCTCCTCGACCGGCTTGGCGGCCCGGGCGGCCGCCACCATCTCGGCCATGGCGAACGACAGCTCGCGCAGGCCCTCGTGTGAGGCCGCGGAGATCTCGAAGACCTTGAGGTCCTTGCCCTCGAGCATCGGCCGCACCATGTCGGCCAGCTCGCGCGCCTCGGGCACGTCGACCTTGTTCAGCACGGCCAGCCGCGGCCGGTCGTCCAGCTCACCGTAGGCCGCCAGCTCGGCCTCGATCACCGAGAAGTCGGTCAGCGGGTCGCGGCCGGGCTCCAGGGTGGCGCAGTCGAGCACGTGGACGATCGTCGAGCAGCGCTCCACGTGGCGCAGGAACTCGTGCCCGAGGCCGCGCCCCTCGGAGGCGCCGGGGATCAGCCCGGGGACGTCGGCGACGGTGAAGACCGTCTCGCCCGCCGTGACGACGCCGAGGTTGGGCACCAGCGTCGTGAACGGATAGTCGGCGATCTTGGGACGGGCGGCGCTGAGGGCCGCGATGAGCGAGGACTTGCCCGCGTTGGGGAACCCGACGAGCGCCACGTCGGCGACCGTCTTCAGCTCAAGGACGACCTCGCGCTCGTCGCCGTTCTCGCCGAGCAGCGCGAACCCGGGGGCCTTGCGCCTGGCCGAGGCCAGCGCGGCGTTGCCGAGCCCTCCGTGCCCGCCCTGGGCCACGACGTACCGCGTGCCGGCGCCGACCAGGTCGATCAGCGCCTCGCCGGTCTTGGCGTCCTTGACGACGGTGCCGTTGGGCACCTTGAGCACCACGTCCTCGCCGGTGGCGCCGTCGCGGTTGGCGCCCATGCCCTGCTTGCCGTTGGCGGCCTTGCGGTGCGGCCGGTGGTGGTAGTCGAGCAGGGTGGAGGTGTTGGGATCGACCTCCAGGATCACATCGCCCCCGCGGCCGCCGTTGCCGCCGTCGGGACCGCCGAGCGGCTTGAACTTCTCGCGGTGGATCGAGGCGCAGCCGTTTCCCCCGTCACCGGCCTTGATGTAGAGGACCACCTGGTCCACGAACTCCGCCACCGTCACTCCTTCTCACCGGCGCGGCCGTTCGGCCCGCGCCGTTCACCGCCGCGCCGGGCGCCGATGCAGCCCCCCTCACGACGATGAGGCGGATCGAGAAGTCGATCCGCCTCATCAACGTTCTGTCTCGGCCGCCGCCGCGCTCACGCGCGGCCCGGCGGCCCGTGTCTCGCTGCCGGCGGATCTACTCCGCGGCCGGGACGATGCTCACGGCGCGACGGCCGCGCTTGTTGCCGAACTGCACGTGGCCTGCGACCAGCGCGAACAGCGTGTCGTCGCCGCCACGGCCGACGTTGTCGCCCGGGTGGAAGTGGGTGCCGCGCTGGCGGACGATGATCTCGCCGGCGTTGACGAGCTGCCCGCCGAAACGCTTGACCCCGAGCCGCTGGGCGTTGGAGTCACGGCCGTTCCGGGTGGACGATGCGCCCTTCTTGTGTGCCATGGTTCGCTACCACTACTTCCCGGGGTTGATGCCGGTGACCTTCACCTGGGTGTACCGCTGACGGTGACCCTGGCGCTTCTTGTAACCGGTCTTGTTCTTGTACTTGAGGATGTGGATCTTGGGGCCCTTGGTCTCGCCGAGAATCTCGGCGGTCACCTCGAACTTGCCAAGCGTGGCAGCGTCGGTGGTGACATCGCCGTCGTTGACGACGAGCACCGGCGCCAGCGACACCGTGGAGCCGACCTCACCGGCGACCTTGTCTACCTCGAGGACGTCACCGACGGAGACCTTCTGCTGCCTGCCGCCGCAACGAACGATCGCGTACACCGCGGAACCCTTCTTCTGGCTAATTGCTCGCTGAACGCTGCGCCTCTGCATCCAGCTCCCGTCGAATACACACGACCGGCGAACCGGGTAGGCGCGCGAAGCTAGGCGCGCCACCGGACGCACCGATTGACTAGGATACCGGATTGCTGGTGCCCTGGTCGAACCGGACGGTACGCCGGGTTGCCGGCCTATTCGGCCGGCCCTGCCGGTCTGGTCGCCTTTCGGGAGCGTCGCCGCCCCCGGGCGGAAGGCTGTGCCGCTTGCCCGTCCTCGCCCGCGGAGCCGTCAAGGGCATCGGTCACACTATCACGACCGCCCTCACCGCTCGCGGCGACCGCGATGCCGCCCTCCTTGACCAGCTTGTCGGAGGAGGCCCTCTCGAGCTTCTCGGCGACGGCCTTCTCCACCGCCATCTTGCCCTGGGTGGCCCTGGGCTCGATGGCCTTGGACTCCACCGGCTCGGTGGAGACGATCAGCCCGCGGCCGTGGCAGCAGTCGCAGGGCGTCGAGAAGGCCTCCAGCAGGCCCTGGCCGACCCGCTTGCGGGTCATCTGCACCAGACCGAGCGAGGTGACCTCGGCCACCTGGTGCTTGGTGCGGTCGCGGGCCAGGCACTCGAGCATGCGCCGCAGCACCAGGTCGCGGTTGCTCTCGAGCACCATGTCGATGAAGTCGACGACGATGATGCCGCCGATGTCGCGCAGCCGCAGCTGGCGGACGATCTCCTCAGCGGCCTCCAGGTTGTTCCTGGTGACCGTCTCCTCCAGGTTGCCGCCCTGGCCGGTGAACTTGCCGGTGTTGACGTCCACCACGGTCATCGCCTCGGTGCGGTCGATGACCAGCGAGCCGCCGCTCGGCAGCCACACCTTGCGCTCCATCGCCTTGGCGATCTGCTCGTCGATGCGGTAGGCCGCGAAGACGTCGCCGTCCTCCCACTTGGTGAGGCGGTCGGCCAGGTGCGGCGCGACGTAGCGGACGTACTCGTCCACCGTGCCCCACACCTCGTCGCCGGCCACGACCAGCGAGGAGAAGTCCTCGTTGAACACATCGCGCACCACGCGCACGGTCAGGTCGGGCTCGGAGGACAGCAGTTCCGGCGGGCTGGCCGACTTGGCCTTGCGCTGGATGTTCTCCCACTGCGCCGAAAGGCGGGCGACGTCGCGGCTGAGCTCGTCCTCCGAGGCGCCCTCGGCGGCGGTCCGCACGATCACGCCGGCGTTCTCGGGCATGACCTTCTTCAAAATGGCCTTGAGCCTGCTGCGCTCCTTGTCGGGGAGCTTGCGGCTGATGCCGGTCATCGAACCGTCGGGCACGTAGACCAGGTAGCGGCCCGGAAGGCTGATCTGGCTGGTCAGGCGGGCGCCCTTGTGCCCCATCGGGTCCTTGGTGACCTGGACCAGCACCGACTGGCCGGACTTCAGGGCCGCCTCGATGCGCTTGGGCTGGCCCTCCAGGCCCGCGGTGTCGAAGTTGACCTCACCGGCGTACAGGACGGCGTTGCGGCCCTTGCCGACGTCGATGAAGGCGGCCTCCATCGACGGCAGGACGTTCTGCACCTTGCCCAGGTAGACGTTGCCGACGTAGGACTGGCTGGCCTCACGGTTCACGTAGTGCTCGACGAGGACGCCGTCCTCCAGCACCGCGATCTGGGTGCGGTCGCCCTGGCGGCGCACGACCATGACCCGCTCGACGCTCTCGCGGCGGGCCAGGAACTCCGACTCGGTGATCACCGGCGGGCGGCGGCGGCCCTGCTCGCGGCCCTCGCGGCGGCGCTGCTTCTTCGCCTCCAGGCGGGTGGAGCCGCGGAAGCCCTGGACCTCGTCCACCGACACCGGACGGCCGGCCCTGGGCGCGCGGATGCGCACCACGGTGTTCGGCGGGTCGTCGACGGTGGCCTCGCCCTCGTCCCCGCCCCTGCGGCGGCGACGACGGCGGCGGCGGGAGGTGCCGGATTCGTCGTCCTCGTCCTGGTCACCGGCGGCCTCGGCGGCCGGCTGCGCCTGCTCGGCGGAGGCGTCCTGCCCGTCCTCGCCCGCGTCCTCGGAGTCGTCGGCCTCGTCGTGCTCGCGCACCTTGCGGCCGCGACCTCCCCTGCGGCGGCGACGGCGGCGACCGGCCGCGTCGTCCTCCTGCTCGTCGTCCTCGTCGGAGTCGGCCTCGGCGAGCTCCGCGGCCTCGGCGGCGTCCTCGACCTCGGCGGGCTCGGGCTCGGGCTCGGGCTTCGCGTGGGGCCGGGGCTCGGGCACGTGCGGCACGGCCGCGCGCGGCTCGGGCGCCTGGAAGATCGGCTGGAACACGGCGGCGGGGGCCTGGAAGGTGACGGCCGGAGCGATGCGCGCCTCGGAGACGGCGCTCAGGCCGAACGGGTCGGCGAACACCGCGCCCTGCGGACGGGCCTCCTCGGCGACGTCCTCACCGGCGGGCTCGTCGTCCAGCGGCTCCTCGGCGGGAAGCGCCTCGATGATCTCGGGCGTGACCTGCTCGGACACCGCGGGCGGCGCCTCGGCCGCGGCGGCCGGCGGCTCGGCGGCGACGGCACGCTCCGCCGGAGCCTCGGCGGCCTCGGCGGCCTTCCTGGTGCGCCTGCGGCGCGCCGGGGCGGCCGGGGCGGCCTCCTCCGGGGCGGCGGGCGCGGCGGGCTCCTGCGCCGCGGCGGGGGCCTCGGCCACGGGGGCCGGTGCCTCCTGCGCGCTCACGGCGGTCTCGTCGATCTCGGCCGGCGCGGCGGCCTTCCTGGTCGTGCGCGTGCGCCGCGTGGCCGCCGGCGCGTCCGGGTCCTTGGCGGTGACGCGGCGCGACCTGGTGGCGCGCTTGGCCGGCGCCTGCGCCGGCTCGGCCCCTTCCTCGGCCCGCGCCGCGGGCACGACCTGCTCGTCGCTCCTCGCGGCCGGCACGATCTCCTCGGCGGACCGCGCCGCAGGCGCCATCTCGGGGTCGGCCTCCGCGCGCGGCGCGGGAACCCCCCCGACGGGCTGGGCCGCCGTGTCGGCGGGGGCCTGCTGCGGAGCCGTCACCCGACCCGAAGCGCGCTCGGGTTCCTCGGGCGGCGGACCGGCCGGGCGGCTCGCCGCCCGGCGCCGGCGGACCGGCTTCGCCTCTTGCTGTGCTGTTGTATCCCCGTCAGGGCCGTAGGCCCCGACAATGGGCTCGTTGTCGAGCATGCGGGCGTTCTCCCGTCAGGCTCCCGGGCGCGTCTCCGCGCCGCGCGGGAGCTCTCGTCTCTCGCTGTGCGCCAGGCCGCCTCGCGGGGCCCGGCACCAAGTCCTATTTGTGGTCAGCGACGTGCCGCACAGCCGGTCCCGACTCGCCGCCGCGCACGTCGCGGTCCAGGTCGAGCGGGTCGGCGGTCCCACCGGTGCGCGCGTCGAGCGGCCCCTGCGCCAGCCGGGTCACCGCGGGGGGTGACGGCGGCGCGAAGTCGGCCACAAGTCGCAGACCCGTGAGCACGTCGTCGGGTCGAACGGCAGGTGTCACGTGCCGTACAACCATACGAAGTATCGCACATGGCGGGCTGGGCTCCCGGCCCGCCGTTTGTTCCGTTCCATCATGGGCCGTCAATGTGACGACGGCCGCTCTGGCGTCGAAGCGGCGCAGGCCCTTCTTGGTCATGCGCTCGACCTCGACACGCTCGGCGGCCAGGAAGAGATCGGCCGCGGCCAGCGCGGCCCGCGGGTCGGCCCCGGACAGGCGGACCTCCCACACCGAGCACTCGAGCCGGTCGGCCAGGCTGCCGGCGCGCGCCTCGACGACGTCGAGCACGTCCAGCCCCGGCGGCAGCGACGCGTCGAGGTCGCCGCGCAGCCGCTCGGGCTCGCAGGGCGTCACGACGCCGATCTCGAGGTATTCGGCCTCGCTCGCCACCCCCGTGGGGGCGGCTCCCGCATAGGAGATCTTCGGATGGGGGGTGAATCCCGCGCTGAAGCCGACCGGGATGCCGGACCGGCGCACCGCTCGTTCGATGGCGCGCGAGATGTCTCGATGGCTGGTGAACCGCAGCCGGCCGCGCTTGGCGTAGCGCACGCGAAGGCGTTGCACCACGGGCGCGGGCGGAGGCCCATCAGGAACGGGGTTTCTCAGTTAAGTAATCCTTTCTCAGATGATGACCGGGTTTCTCTCCTAGTCAACGGCCACGGGCGGTGTTCGCTTCCATCGGGCGCGGCCGGCCGCCCCCGGCGGGGCCGCGGACGAACTCACACCACCGAGAGCGGAAGCAGCTTCCTGCCGGTCGGGCCGATCTGGATCTCGGTCCCCATGGTGGGACAGACACCGCAGTCGTAACAGGGGGTCCAGCGGCAGTCCTCGACCTCGGTCTCGTCGACGGCCTCCTGCCAGTCCTGCCACAGCCACTCGCGGTCGAGGCCGGCGTCCAGGTGATCCCAGGGGAGCACCTCGACCTCCTCGCGCTCGCGGGTGGTGTACCAGTCGACGTCCACCGGCCCGCCGGCCAGCACCCGCTCGGCGCAGGACATCCAGCGCGCGTAGGAGAAGTGCTCGCTCCAGCCGTCGAACCGGCCGCCGTCCTCCCACACGGCCCTGATCACCGCGCCGACCCGGCGGTCTCCCCGCGACAGCAGGCCCTCGACGATGGAGGGCTGGCCGTCGTGGTAGCGGTAGCCGATGGCCTTGCCGTACTCCTTGTCGGAGCGCAGGGCGTCCCTGAGCTGCTTGAGCCGGCTGTCGACGGTCTCGTGGTCGCACTGGGCGGCCCACTGGAACGGGGTGTGCGGCTTGGGCACGAACCCACCGATGGACACCGTGCAGCGGATGTCACGCGAACCGGTGGCCTCGCGCCCCGCCTTGATGACCTTCTTGGCCAGGTCGGCGATGCCGAGCACGTCCTGGTCGGTCTCGGTGGGCAGCCCGCACATGAAGTAGAGCTTCACCTGCCGCCACCCCTGGCTGTAGGCCGTGGTGACGGTGCGGATCAGGTCTTCCTCGGTGACCATCTTGTTGATGACCTTGCGCATGCGCTCGGACCCGCCCTCGGGCGCGAACGTCAGGCCCGAGCGGCGGCCGCCCCGCGAGAACTCGTTGGCCAGGTCGATGTTGAAGGCGTCGACGCGCGTGGAGGGTAGCGACAGGCTGGTGTTGGTGCCCTCGTAGCGGTCGGCCAGGCCCTTGGCGACCTCGGCGATCTCGGAGTGGTCGGCGCTGGACAGCGAGAGCAGGCCGACCTCGTTGAAGCCGGACTCCTTGACGCCGGCCTCGACCATGTCGCCGATCGTGGTGATCGATCGCTCGCGCACCGGACGAGTGATCATGCCGGCCTGGCAGAACCGGCAGCCGCGCGTGCAGCCGCGGAAGATCTCGACGCTGAACCGCTCGTGCACGGTCTCGGCCAGCGGGACCAGCGGCTTCTTCGGGTACGGCCACTCGTCGAGATCCATCACGGTGTGCTTCTGCACCCGCCACGGCACCCCGGACCTGTTCGGCGCGACCCGCTTGATGCGCCCGTCGGGGTGGTACTCGACGTCGTAGAACTTCGGGACGTACACCCCGCCGGTCGAGGCCAGCCGCATGAGCAGCTCGTCGCGGCCGCCCGGCCGGCCCTCGCCCTTCCACTCGCGGATCACCTCGGAGATGGCGATGGCGATCTGCTCGCCGTCGCCGAGCACCGCGGCGTCCAGGAAGTCGGCGATCGGCTCGGGGTTGAACGCGGCGTGCCCGCCGGCCAGCACGATCGGGTCGTCGTCGCCGCGGTCGACCGCGGCGAACGGGATGCCGGCCAGATCGAGCGCGGTGAGCATGTTGGTGTAGCCGAGCTCGGTGGAGAACGACACGCCGAGCACGTCGAAGGCCCGCACCGGGCGGTGGGCGTCGACCGTGAACTGCGGCACGCCGTGCTCGCGCATGAGCGCCTCGAGGTCGGGCCACACCGCGTAGGTGCGCTCGGCCAGCGTGCCGGGCAACTCGTTGAGGATCTCGTAAAGGATCTGGACACCCTGGTTGGGCAGGCCGACCTCGTAGGCGTCCGGATACATCAGCGCCCAGCGGACAGATGCCTCGTCCCACTCCTTGACGGTCGAATTAAGTTCACCACCGACATACTGGATCGGCTTCTGCACGCTGGGCAGGAGCGCTTCCAGGCGGGGAAACAGCGACTCGACAGACATGCGATTAAGGTTAGTTGCTGCCCGCCTCCTCTCGCGCCAGCACACCCGCCCGAAGGCGTGCGCCATGCCCTCCTCCGGGCGTCATCGGGCGCCTCAGAAGGGGCGTTCGCGGATGTGCACGGCCTGCAGCACGCCGAGGGCGATCATGTTGGCGAACGTGGCCGTGCCCCCGTACGACACGAACGGCAGCGGCACCCCGGTGATCGGCATGATGCCGATGGTCATGCCGACGTTGACGAAGGTCTGGAAGGCGAACCAGCACACCACGCCCCCCACCGCCATCGCGCTGAAGCGGTCCTCCGAGCGGCGGGCGATGCGCAGGCCCCGCAGCAGCACCACGCCGAGCAGCGCGACCACGGTGACCGCGCCGAGGAACCCGAACTCCTCCCCCACCACGGTGAAGATGAAGTCGGTGTGCTGCTCGGGGACGAACCGGCCGGTCGTCTGGCCGCCGTGGAACAGCCCCTTGCCGAACAGCTCCCCCGAGCCGATCGCGATCAGCGACTGCGTGCTGTTGTACCCGGCGCCGCGCGGATCGTTGGCCGGATTGATGAACGCGGTGAACCGGGCGATCTGGTACGGCTTGAGCAGGCCGAAGAGCCACACCGCGGCCGCGCCCGCCAGCGCCAGCACGGCCAGCCCGGCGATGTAGCGCTTGCGCAGCCCGGCGAAGATCATGGCCGCCGCCGTGATGACGGCCAGCACCATCGTGGTGCCGAAGTCGGGCTGCAACATGACCAGCCCCATCGCGATGGCCGCCGCGGCGGCGCACAGCAGGAGGTCCAGCGGGCGGGGCCGGTCGGTGCCGGGCACGGGCTCGGCGAGCAGCGCGCTCAGCATGAGGATCAGCGCGGGCTTGGCCAGCTCCGACGGCTGCACCGCGAACCCGCCGCCCAGCAGGATCCACGAATGGGAGCCGTTGATCGTCGACCCGAGCGGCGTGATCACCGCCAGCAGCCCGAGCAGCGACACCCCGTAGACCGCCGGCGCGTAGATGCGCAGCGTCCGCTGGTCGGCCAGCGCCGTGATGCCGCACAGCACCCAGCCGATGGCCAGGTTCAAAACGTGCTTCTTGACCATGCCGGTCGGCGCGCCGGCCGCCCACGTGCGCGTGGACGACCACACCAGCAGCGTGCCGATCACCGACAGCGCCAGGACCGCCACCAGCAGGACGCCGTCCACCCGCCACACCGCCGAGTGCGCCCCCATGGCCCGCCGCACCAGCGACCGGCTCCGCGGGACCAGGGCCTGGCTCACTGCACCACCGTCCCGTCCCTGGTGATCTTCGGCAGCCGGTCGACGGGTCTGCCCCCGGGCAGGGCGGCCTGGCCCTTGATGCCGTAGATGCCCTCCCAGATCTCGCGCGCCGCCGGGGCCGCGGCCATGGCCCCCTGGCCGCCCTGCGAGACCGTGACGACGACCACGAACCGCGGGTCGTTCGCCGGAGCGAAGGAGGCGAACCAGGAGGTGTCCTCCTTGCCGTACACCTCAGCCGTGCCGGTCTTACCGCCGATCTTCACCACGTTCATCGGGAAGCCGCTGAAGGCCCCGGCGGCCGTGCCGTCCGAGGTCACCTCGCTCAGGGCGGCGCGGATGTAGTCGCGGGTCTCCTTGTCCACCGGCAGCCGGCCGGTCACCGGCGCCTTGATCTCCTGCACATGGGTGCCGTCCGGCCGGACGATCGCCTTGCCGATGCGCGGGCTGCGCAGCCGCCCGTCGCCGACCAGCGCGGCGTAGGCGGTGGCCAGCTGCAGCGGCGTGACCAGCACGTCACCCTGGCCGATGGACAGGTTGGCGGCCTCGGCGGCCTTCCACTGCATCCCTTCCAGGCAGTTCTCGTTGGCCAGCCTCTTGAGGTAGGCGGCGCGGCCGGGATCCTTCTTCTCCACCTCGGGATAACCGTTCTTGGCCCGCAGGCAGCTCAGGTGGTGGGTGGCGTCCCACATCGCCTTCTTCCACGCCCGGCCGGGGATGCGCCCCGGGACCTCGCCGGGCAGGTCGATGCCGGTCGCCCTGCCGAACCCGAACAGCTTGGCGGTGGTGGTCATCGGCTCCTTGGGATGCTTCACCGGGGTCAGGCCGCCGTCCCGCTTCCACATCTCGTAGGCCGCCTTGTAGAAGATGGTGTCGCAGGACTTCACCAGCGCCATGTGGAGGTCCAGCGTGCCCAGGCCGATGCCGTGGAAGTTGTGGAACGCCGTGCCGGCGACGTCGTAGACGCCCGGGCAGTCGTACTTGCCCTTCAGCGGATAGCCGTCCCTGATCATCGCCGACACCGAGGACACCTTGAACGTCGAGCCCGGCGCGTACTGCCCGTGGGTGGCGCGGGAGATCAGCGGCAGCCCTGCCTTCTCCGACAGCAGGTGCTGGTAGTCCTTCTCGGAGATGCCGCCCGCCCAGACGGCCGGATCGTAGGTCGGCACGCTGCCGATCGCGATCACCCCGCCGGTCTTGACGTCCAGGACGACGGCCGCGGCGCCGTCGGCTTTGGGGGCGTTCTTCATGGCGTGCGCCAGCGCCTCGTCCACGACCTTCTGCACGTTGGCGTCCATGTTGGTGATCAGGATGTCGCCGGGCACCGGGGAGGTCTGGCGCTCGACCCCGAGCACCTTGCCCATGCGGTCGACCTGCATCCGGCGCAGGCCCGGCGACCCGCGCAGCGCCTCGTCGTACACGAACTCCAGGCCGTCGCGGCCGACCAGGTCGACACCGGAGAAGTTCGCCTTGAGCTTCGAGCGCTTCTTCAGCTCCTCCTCGGTGACCGGCTGGAGGTAGCCGAGCGTCTGGGACGCCCCCGTGCCGAGGGGGTACTCGCGCACGGCCTGCACCTCGGCCATCACGCCGGGGAAGTCCTCCTGCCGCTCCAGGATCTGCAGCGCCTGCCGCGGGCTGACCTTGTCGTCGATCGGGATGGGCGAGTACAGCGAGCCTGGCCAGCACGGGCGCCGCACGTGCGGCCCGCACGGGCGGATGCGCTCGCGCAGCTCCTTGACGGGCCGGCCCAGCACCGCGCCGAGCCGCTCGAGCACCGCCGCGCCGCCGTCGGGCATGCGCTCCACCTCGGCGCGGTCCACCGAGACGACCAGCGCGGTGCGGTTGCGCACCAGAGGCCGGCCGGAGGCGTCCAGAATCGGGCCCCGCACCGCCGGGACGATGACGTCGCGGGTACGCGTCTCGGTGGCCGCCACCACGAACTTCGGGCCGCGCACGACCTGCACCTGCCACAGCCGCACGGTCAGCACCGCCAGCAGGGTCAGCACCAGCAGTTGCAGCACCACAAGGCGGGCGCGGACGCGGTTCACGCGCGCCTCCGCACCGGGTAGGCGCCCGTGGGCACGGCCTCGCGCCTGCCCCGCTCACCGTTGGCGCGGGCGACCACCCAGAACAGCACCACGGCCACCGCCAGGTTGTACATCACCAGCGACGGCCACAGGCCGAGCAGCGCCGTCCAGTCGACGCGGGGATCGCCGAGCAGGCCGCCGATGCCGGCCGCCAGCAACGGGGCGAGCATCACCACGATGATCACCATGACCGCCCCGAAGCCGGGCGCCCGCTCGGCCGCCCGGCCCACCAGGTACCCGGCCAGGCAGAACACCAGCGCGTACTGGCCGATGACGTGAGCGGCCGGCGGCAGCACATCGGCGATCAGGCCGGCGGCGAACCCGACGCCCGCGCCCGCCGCCGCGCCACGGGCCAGGGCGAGCACGACCACCCCCATGAGGATCAGGTCGGGGCCGGTGCCGCCGGGCAGCGGCAGGCGGTTCACGACGGTCACCTGCACGATCATGATGAGGCCGGCGAGCAGCACCATCGCCATCCCTCGCATCACGCCTTCATGTCCTCTCGCCCGCCGCTCCGGCCCCGCCTCACACACGGGGGCTGCTCACACACGCTCTCTCGGCCTCTTGGTCCCGCCCGCCTCACGTGCAGGGGCCGCTCAGCCATTCCCCTTCGCCGCCCGTTTCGCCGCGTCCGGCCGTCCGGACGTCTTCGCCCGCCCGGACGCGACGGACCGGTCCGGCGTCGCGGACCGGCCTGGTGTGCGGGACCGGGGGCCGCGGTGGCCGGACGCGTGAGCGGACCGGCCCGACCGGTCTGACCGGTCTATCCGGTGGGCGGACCGGGGCGGTGCGTGGGCCGGGCTTCCCGGCAGGCCGCGGAGCTTCTCGCGTTCGGCCTCCTGGCCGCCCTGATCACTCCCCGCGCCCTGTTCCCCCCTGTCACCTCTCGCGCCCTGTTCCCCCCTGTCACCTCTCGCGCCCTGTTCGCCGCTGTCGCGTCCGGCGTCCTGCTCGCCCTCCTCGCGCCGGGCGCGGGCCGACGGCGAGGACGACGGCCCCGGCGCGAGCGTCGGAGCTGTGGAGGGCGGCGCCGCCTGCGCGGGGGCCGGAGTCGCGGGAGCCCGCACGGCCTTGCGGGGCGCCGGCGGCAGCATCGCGTCCCGGGGGTCGCGCTGCGGCGCCCGCACCACGACCCCGACCACGTCCAGGGCCCCGAAGTCGACGAACGGCCGGGCGTAGGCCACGCGGGTGAGCTCGCCGGGCGTGGGCTCCACGCGTTCGATGGTGCCGACCGGCAGCCCCGGCGCGTACGGCGTGCCGTTCTGGGAGCCGAAGCTGACGATGCGCCGGCCGACGGTCAGCGTCGCCGTGGAATCCAGCACCCGGAATCGGACCAGCCGTCCCTCGGCCGCGGGTCCGAGCCCGGTCACGACGCCGATCTGGTTGCCGCCCTCCAGCCGCGCCCCCGCCGCCGAGGCCGGGTCGGTGAGCAGCACCACCGTGGAGGTCGACGGGCCGGTGTGCACCACCCGGCCGACCAGGCCGTCGCCGTTCAGCACGGTCATCTCGGTGCGCACGCCGTCACCCCGGCCCGCGTCGATCTCGACGGCGTCCTCGAACCCCGGCACGCCCCGCCTGGCGATGACCTGGGCGGCGACCACGCGGTAGCCGCCGAGCCCGGACAGGCCGAGCATGCCGGACAGCTCGGCCGACCGGCGGCGGTCGAGGTTGTTGGCGGTCACCTCGCGCCTCAGCCGGGCGTTCTCGGCGCGCAACGCCGCCAGGCGCCGCTTGTACTCCGGAGCGGAGGAGAAGGTGTCGATGAACTCGCCGACGGGCCGCACGACGCCCGTGCCGGCCTCCTCGGCGACGCCGAACATCGACGCCGCCACCGAGCGGACGGGCTCGAACAAGGAGTCCTCGCGCTGCCGGTGGTCGATGGTGATCAGGACGAGCGCCGCCGCCAGCAGCAGGCCGAGGATCAACCGCGCGCGGCGGGTATCCCTCATCAGAGTCTCGGCTCCATCAATGTCTCGGTGTCGGTCAGTGTCTCGGCTCCGGCACCAGCACTTGCTGCAGGACCTCGAATTCCTCGACGCACTTGCCCGAGCCGAGCGCGACGGAGTCCAGGGCGTTCTCCACGAGGTGGATGGGCATGCCGGTCTCGTCCCGCAGGCGGTCGTCCATCCCCTTGAGCAGGGCGCCGCCGCCGGTGAGCGCGACACCGCGGTCCATCAGGTCGCCCGAGAGCTCCGGAGGGCACTTGTCCAGGGTCGACTTGACCGCGTCCACGATGATCTTGAGGGGTTCCTCGGTGGCCTTGCGGATCTCGTCGGCCGACACCACGATCGTCTTGGGCAGCCCGGTGACCAGGTCGCGCCCCCGGATCTCGGCGTGGCAGTCGTCGCCGGTCGGGCACGCCGAGCCGATGGCGATCTTGATCTCCTCGGCGGTGCGCTCCCCGAGCATCAGGGAGTACTCCTTCTTGGCGAACGACATGATCGCCTGGTCGAGCTCGTCACCCCCGACGCGGATGGACTGGCTGGTCACGATGCCGCCCATCGAGATGATCGCCACCTCGGTGGTGCCGCCGCCGATGTCGACCACCATGTTCCCGGTGGGCTCGTGAACGGGCAGCCGGGCCCCGATGGCGGCCGCCATCGGCTCTTCGATGATGTAGACGCGCCGCGCCCCCGCCTGGTAACCGGCCTCTTTCACCGCGCGCTGCTCGACGCCGGTGATGCCGCTGGGCACAGCCACGATAATGCGCGGTTTGGCGAAATGGCTGCGTTTGTGCACCCGCTGGATGAAATAGCGCAGCATACGCTCGGTGACGTCGAAGTCGGCGATGACGCCGTCCTTCAGCGGGCGTATCGCCACGATGTTGCCGGGCGTCCGGCCAATCATTCTCTTGGCCTCGATGCCCACAGCCACGATCTTGCCGGTGGTCGTGTTGATCGCGACCACCGACGGCTCGTTGAGCACGATGCCGCGCCCGCGCACGTAGACCAACGTGTTGGCGGTGCCCAGGTCGACGGCCATGTCACGGCCGAGGAATGCCAGCTTGCTGCCCATGGGGAAGGAAACCTTCCTTCAGGTCGTTCGCGAGAGATTACGATTCGCATTCGAATCGTAACGTGACGTACCCACCTGTGAGGGCAACGAGCCGTGCGAGCCGAGAAAAATTGGCGTCCTTTACCGGGCGTCATTGCCGCGACCTGCGCTGACACTCCCACGAGACGCGAAAGGGCCCCGGCGCGCCGCGCCGGGGCCCTTGGGGATCACCCCCGCGTCGAGACCGGGCCTCTGGAGAGCGGCCGTTCTCGACGACGCGGGGCCGGACCTCAGAAGCGGTCCGGGAAGAAGATCTTGACCTCGCGGGCGGCCGACTCGGGCGAGTCGGACCCGTGGACGATGTTCTCGCCGATCTCCAGGGCGTGGTCGCCGCGGATGGTGCCCGGGGCCGACTTCACCGGGTCGGTGGCACCGGCCAGGGCGCGGAACGCCTCGACGGCGCGCGGGCCCTCCAGGACCAGCGCCACCAGCGGGCCGGAGGTGATGAAGTCGACGAGCTCCCCGAAGAACGGCTTCTCGGAGTGCTCGGCGTAGTGGGCCTTGGCCGTCTCGACGTCGAGCGTGCGGAGGTCCATGGCCACGACCTTGAGGCCCTTGCGCTCCACGCGGGCGATCACGTCACCGATGAGGCCACGGCGGACGCCGTCGGGCTTGATCAGGACAAGCGTGCGCTCGGACACAGGTATCTCCTTTGTTGTGTTCACCGGCCGGCGCGCATGGCCGCCGGCGAATTAGGGGAAGCGTGTGCGCAGCTTACCGGCCGACGCCCCCCTCGCCGTCCTTCCCCACCGCCTCCTCCTGGAGGCCGGAACGCCACGAGGGCGGAGATGCGAGTCGACCTCAGCGCAACAGTGGTAGGTGAGCGACCTCAGCGCGAGGGTGAGCTCGGCACGAGGGCGGTGAGGTCAGCGCGAGGGGGGGTGAGGTCAGCGCGAGGGGGGGTGAGGTCAGCGCGAGGAGGGTGAGGTCAGCGCGAGGAGGGTGAGGTCAGCGCGAGGAGGGTGAGGTCAGCGCGAGGAGGGTGAGGTCAGTGGGAGGGTGATGTCAGCGGGCGAATGGGGAGATGAACCGACCTCAGCGGGCGTGGCCGTCAGGACCGTTCGGCCTCGGGGTCTCCTCCGGACAGGAGACCGGCGGTGGGACGGCCGGTAGTTCTGCGGTGTCACCGCCCGAGCCCGGCGGCGGAACGACCGGAAGCACCGCGGTGTCACCACCTGTCGGCCCCTCAGACCCGGCATCCGCCTCGGCGTGCGGCGGACCCGCCGCGGCGTCGGCCGCGCCCCGGCCGGCCCCGGTCGCCGGGTCGCCCGGTGGAGTCACGGGCGGAGCGGAAGAACCCGCCGCCGAAGGCGACCACCCTGGCCGCGGAACGGTGGAACCCGTTGCCGAAGGCGCTCGCCCCGGCGGTGGAACCGAGACACCCGCCGAGGGGACATCCGGGCCCCGTGAATCGGCATCCGGGCGGCCCCGCGAGGCGGCATCAGAGCCTCGTGAGGGGACATCCGAGCCTCGTGAGGGGGCATCCGGGCCCCCTGAGGGGACATCCGTCGAGGGGGAGTCGGCCGCCGGGAAGGGCGCCGTGCGGGACTGCCGACGTGGCGCCACTTTGACGTCGGACGCCTTCGAGGCGGATCTGCGCGGCGACGGCGGCACACCGACGGTCCCCCCGGAATCAGGGGGACGCGTCCCAACCCCCCGACCGGACTCCGGAGAACGCGTCTCACTCGCTCGGCCGGACTGCGGAGAACGCGCCTCACCCCCTCGGCCGGACTCCGGGGAACGCGCCTCAAGCGCCCCGCCGGAGCCCGGGGAACGCGGGCGGGCGAGTGCCGCGCCCAGGACCAGAACGATCACGACGGTGAACCCCGCCACCAGCGCCCAGATGTGCAGCGCCCCGACGAACCCATCGACCATGGCCTCCGAGGTGACCTTCCCCGACGTGCTGACCGCGCGCAGCCGGCCGACCTGGATGCCCGTACCGAGCAGGAAGCCGCACAGGACGGCCGGGAAGCAGAGCGACAGGCCGAAAAGCGACGCGCGGTGCCCGGCGGCCCGGATCGCCGAGGTGACGGCCACGGCCGCGCCCGCCGACAGCAGCGAGAAGGGCACGACCAGCGGCATGCCCGAGGCGGACGGGACGAACAGCCGCACGGCGCACAGCCCGACCACCATGGCGACCAGGCCGCCTCCGACGAGCTTCGGCACCGCCCCGAGCCCGGCCCGCCCGGCCAGCGACGCGGCCACGAGCGTCACCACGGCGGCGAGCCCGAAGCCCGCCCACAGCCCTGAAAGCCCCGGGCCGCCCAGCCCACCCAACTCCACGTACGTCACCTGCGCGGCAGTGGGCAGCACGACCAGGCCGACGGCGACCATCACGAAGGCGACCAGACGGCCGCCGGGGCCTTCCACCCGGCTGAGGCCGGCCACCGCCAGCAGCATCACCACCGCGATGGTCGCGGCGACCAGGATGAGCCCGGACGGCCAGTCGAAGGTCGTGCCGAAGGCCAGCACCGCGATGCCCGCCGACAGCCCCGCGGCCGGCCCGAGATGCGCCCGGCCGCCCGCCCCCGAACGCGCCCGGCCCTCGGGACCGACACGGCCCTCCAAATCGAGACGCGCCCGGCTCTCCGGAGCGACACGACCCTCTGGACCGAGACGCGTCCGACCTCTCGGCCCCGAACGCGCCCGGCCCTCCGAAGCGAGATCGGCCGGGTCGGCGACGGGCACGGCGATGTCGCCACCAACGGCGCCCGTGCCGTCCGCCGCGTCCACCCCGCGGGCCACCTCGGGATGGACCCCGCCGCGGCGCTTGCCCGGGCGGGAACGCAGGCCGCCGCTGTCGCCGCGGTCCCGCTCAGCGCCCCCGTCCGCCCTTCCACGAGCAGAGGGCCGCGCGGACGGGGCGGTGTCGCCCGTCGCGCGCCAGAGCACCGAATGGACGGCCGCCAAGGCGAGCGCCACCCCGGTCAGCAGCGGATACGGCTGAAGGGTCACCCGCCACGACGTCACCGCGTCGAGCGGCCAGAGCGCGAGCGCCTGAGCGGCCAGCAGGCTGACGGCCAGCATGCCGACCCACAGCGGCATCAGCACGTCGCGAGACGCCCCCCGGCGCTCGCTGCTCGCCGCGAACGTCGCCGGGAGCAGGATGCCCGCGCCGATGCCGTGCAGGACGCGCAGCGCCCCGACGGCGAAGGTGGAGTCGGCGAAACCGCCGGCCACGTCGGCCACCGCGAGGCAGGCGAAGCCCACGAGGAGCATGGTCGCCGCGTTGACCCGTCTCAGCGCCGAACCGGCGAGCGGCACCGCGCAGAGCATGACGGGAAGGGCGAGACCGTGGGCCCTGAGGATCCACACCCCGGCGAGGCCGGGCGGGAGCAGCGAGGAGACCACGGAGATGGTGTTGGGCACGGCGACGATCGCCAGCGGAAGCGCGACCGCGATCAGGAGCCCGACGAGGACGTCGAGCGCCAGCGGCAGACGATTGACCCGGCCAACTGTCGCGAGGCCAGCGGCCTGGATGGGGGGTACGGCCATACTGGCCGACTTTAGCGCTAAGTCACTCCCTCGACACGACGAGCGACGAAGATTGCCGTCACCCAAAGTGCCGCGAAGATCACGCCGAGGAAGAACATGATCGGCACCAGGAACCCCGTGGCGATGGCGAGCAGCTGCAGCACGCTCCCGGCGACGTAGGCGAAAGGCCGTTTGAGCAGGCCCGTCACCACGACGCACGCCACCGCCAGCCCTAGGCCGACGGTCACGGCGACGGCCGGGGTCACACCGTTGACCATGATGGCGACAGGTGTGATCAGCCCGAGCACGATGGCCTCCATGCCGAGCACACTGGCGCACAGCCGTCGCATGCCCGGCGTGACGGTGATGCTCACGCCCTCGTCCCTCCCACGACTCCGCGGCTCACTGCTCGGCGCCGGCCTTCAGCAGCAGGCGGGCATCTCCCACGGTGACCACGGAACCGGTGATGAGCACCCCCGCGCCGGCGAACTCGCCGGTCTCCTCCGCCAGGCCGATGGCGATGTCGATGGCGTCGTCGAGCCTCGCCGCCTGGTGGACGCGCTCGCCGCCGTAGATGTCCTCCGCCAGCGCCGCCAGCTCCTCGGGATCCATGGACCGCGTCGAGGAGTTGCGGGTGACGACGATCTCCTCGGTGATGGGTTCGAGCAGCTCCAGCACACCCGCCACGTCCTTGTCGGCCATCACCGCGACCACGGCGATCAGGCGGGAGAAGCCGAACGACTCCTCCATGGCCTCGACGACCGACTCCATGGCACCCGGGTTGTGCGCCGCGTCCACGATCACCGTCGGTCCGCGCCGTACGACCTCCAGGCGCCCGGGCGAGGTGACCGCGGCGAACGCCCTCCGCACCAGGTCGCCGTCGAGCGGGTCGTCGCCGCCGGTCAGCGCCTCGACCGCCGCGAGGGCACAGACGGCGTTCCCGGCCTGGTGCTCGCCGTACAGCGGCAGGAAGACCTCCTCGTACACGCCTTTAAGCCCCTGCAGACGGAGCATCTGACCGCCCATCGCCACCTCGCGGTGCACGACCCCGAACTCCAGCCCCTCGCGGGCGACCGTCGCCCCGATCTCGGCGGCCCGGCGCACCAGCACCTCGGCCGCCGCCAGCGGCTGCTGTGACAGCACGGCGGTCGCGCCGGGCTTGATGATGCCCGCCTTCTCCCGGGCGATGGCCTCGATGTCCGGCCCGAGGTACTCGACATGATCAAGGGAGATGGGAGTGATGACGGCGACGGTGCCCTGCGCCACGCTGGTGGAGTCCCAGGTGCCGCCCATGCCCACCTCGATGACGGCCACGTCGACCGGCGCGTCCGCGAAGGCCGCGTACGCCATGGCCGTGAGCGTCTCGAAGAACGACAGCCGTCCCTGCTGCTGGTCGACGAGCTGAAGGTAGGGCAGGACGTCCTCGTAGACCTCGGTGAAGCGTTCTTCGCTGAGCGGCTCGCCGTCGATGGTGATGCGCTCGCGCATGGAGACCAGGTGAGGGCTGGTGAACCGGCCGACCCTGAGGTTGCGCTCACGCAGCAGGGTGTCGATCATGCGGGCCGTGCTCGACTTGCCGTTGGTGCCGGTGATGTGCACGACCGGATAGGCCCGCTGGGGCTGGCCCAGCATGTCCATCAGGATGTTGATCCGATCAAGGGTGGGATCGATGTCCCACTCCACACCCCGCTGCAAGATCGCCTTTTCGACCGCCTGGTATTCCACACCAGAAGCCTACTGACCGCCTCCGGCCCTCCGGACAACCCACCACCCCACCCGGCCCCGCCCTACCGGCCCCCACGTCCTCACGCCGTCATGGACGAACGCTCGCGCACCTGTCATGCGTGCCCGCCGGACTGTCGGTGGGCCGTCCTACTGTGAGGGAGACACAGGACCCAAGATCAGACAAGAGGCTCCCATGACTACCCTGCCCGATCGGCCGAACACCGCGCTGCTCGTCATCGACGTCCAGAACGGGGTGGTGGCCGGCGCCCACAACCGCGACGGCGTGATCGCCAACATCAACGCCCTGGTCGGCAAGGCTCGCGCCGAGCGCGTGCCCGTGGTGTGGGTGCAGCACTCCGACGACAACATCAAGCAGGGCAGCGAGAACTGGCAGTACGTGCCGGAGCTCGTCCGCGCCGAGTCCGAGCCTCTCGTCCACAAGCACTACGGCGACTCCTTCGAGGACACCGACCTCGCGTCCCGGCTCGCCGAACTCGGCGTGGGCCGTCTCGTCGTGACCGGCGCCCAGACCGACGAGTGCATCCGCTCCACCATCCACGGGGCCTTCGTCCGCGGATACGACGTGACGCTCGTCGGCGACGCGCACACCACCGAAGACCTCAGCGAGTACGGCGCGCCAACCCCGGACAAGGTGATCGCGCACACCAATCTCTACTGGCAGGGGCACCGCGCCCCGGGCCGCCGAGCGGGCACCGTCGACACGGCCGACGTGACCTTCACGACACCCGACGCAACCGACACAACCGACGCAAACTGAGCGGATCTCCACCCCAAGATGAGCCGCACGGCCCCACCCGCCGCCATCTCAGGCTGAGCTCGTGCGCCTTGAGCGAGGCATGAGCCATCCGACGCCACCCTGTGCGCAGGGTGAGCCGCGCGGCCCCACCCGCCGCCAGCCCCGTCCCAAGCTGAGCTCGCACGACGCCACCTTGAACGCGGGGGTGAGCCATCTAACGCCACCCTGTGCGCAGGGTGAGCCGCACGGCCCCACCCGGCGCCGTCCCAAGCTGAGCTCGCGCGGAGCCATTTGCCGTCACCCTGAAGGCAGGGTGATCGGGCGCAGCCGCCATCCGGAGCGCACGGTGAGCCCGCCGAGGGCGACCAGACCACTGATCCTCTTGCCGGTCGCCCTGTGCTCACCAAATCCCTAGGTCCCCTGCCGCTCACCAGGTCGCCCTGTCTCTCGCCACGTCGCCCTGTCTCTCGCCACGTCACTCTGTCTCTTGCCACGTCACGCTGTCTGCCGGTTAACCCCGCTTGTGAGGTGGCCCCCTGCGGCCAGACACGGTCCGTCTCCTCGGGCGGGCAGGTCCACCAGCCGATCCTCGTCCATCGCCGGGTAGGCGCCGAGCTCAGAGGTGGATCACCAGGCCATCGCGCCCTGACGGTCGCGGAAGGTCCCGGTCGGTCCGTCCGTCCCGATGGTGGCGAGTTCGACGATCGCGTCGGTCCCCTCGGCCACTGTCTGCGGGCCGCTGTGACCGTTGAAGTCGGTCGCGGTATAGCCGGGGTCGGCCGCGTTGACCTTCACCTCCGGCCAGGCCTTCGCGTACTGCGTCGTCAGCATGGTCACGGCGGCCTTCGACGACGTGTAAAGCGGCGTGACGACCTGCGACTCGACGCGCTCTGCGTCGTGGGTCACGGCGAACGACCCCATGCCACTCGACACGTTGACGACGACGGGGTTCGCGGACCTGCGAAGTAGTGGCAGGAACGCATGCGTCACCCGGACGATCCCCAGGACGTTGACCTCGAACACCTCGGCGGCGTCAGCGGCCGTGATCTGGTCGGCGGGTTTGCTCGTTCCGTGGATGCCCGCGTTGTTGATCAGAACGTCGATGAACCCCTCGTGGGCTTCGATGTCGGCGGCGGCCGCGGCCACCGACGCGTCGTCGGTAACGTCGATCTGGACGAAACGGGCACCGCCGAGTGCGTCGGCGGCCGCCTGGCCGCGCTCTCGGTCACGGGCTCCGACCAGGACGGTGTGGCCCGCCTCGATCAGCCGGCGGGCGGTCTCGTACCCGAGGGATCTGTTGGCTCCTGTGATGAAGGTCGTGGTCATGCCTTCACTCTCGTGCGGCGACGAGAGGGCAACCAGTGCCCTCCACGACGGTGGGACGGCCAGTACCAGGCACGACGACAATCAAGCGGGCAGGATGGCCGCATGGACGAAACCCTGGGGACGGCGTTGCGCCGCTGGCGCGACCGGCTCTCTCCCATCGACGTCGGGCGCACCGCACGGCGCGGGCGACGTGCTGCAGGGTTGCGACGCGAGGAACTGGCCGAGCTCGCGGGGCTGTCGGTCGACTATGTGGTGCGGCTTGAGCAGGGGCGCGCCACCAACCCTTCGGCGCAGGTCGTTGCGAGCCTGGCCAGGGCGCTGCAGTTGCAACCCATAGAGCGCGACCACGCCTACAAGCTGGCCGGCCTCCTCCCGCCCCGGGAGGGAACGATCTCCACGCACGTCCCGGCGGGGATCCAGCGGATGCTGGCCCGCCTCGGGGAGTTCCCCGTCGGCGTGTTCAGCGCCGACTGGACCTTGCTGTCCTGGACTCCGGCATGGGCGGTGCTGCTGGGTGACCCCAGCGCACGGACGCAGATAGAGCGGAACCTGGTGCGGTCAGTCTTCGCCACAGGGCCGCGAGGACTCGCGGCCTGGCCCGTGCTCCACGACGGTGACGACCTGAAGCGCGCCCTCCTGGCAGATCTGCGCACGGCTCTCGTCGCCCATCCCCATGACCATGGACTGATCGACTTTGTCACGGAAATGCGCTCCAGCAGTACGGAGTTCGCCCGGCTGTGGGACGAGGGCGCGGTCGGCCTCCACGTCTCGGCCCGCAAGACCATCGTGCACCCCCAGGTCGGCGAAGTGACGTGCGACTGCGACGTGCTCACCGTCCCCGGCTGCGACGTCCGGCTCGTCGTCTACACGGTCGCCGCAGGTTCCGCCGACGCGGAGAAGCTGGAGTTCCTGCGCGTCACCAACGGAGTCCCCACCCACGGCTCCGTACCTCCAGTACCCGGCCCGTTCTCCACGCCGTAACACCCCGGCTGGACCACCCCAGCAATGCCGCGGAAGAGGATCACCTGCGGACTCGTTAGACGTGCGCCCGTGACATGCTCGCATCAGTACCAGGAAATAAGACAGCCACAGCTGACCAGACCGCCGCCACCGTAATAACGAATGGGGCCACCCATTGACCAAGCCGGGCGCCCCAAGGTGACAACAGGAATAGCACGCCATCCGATTGGGCTGAGCCGACACCGGAGAATTGGATGCCCACGCCCGGCATGCAAATCGGCCGGCCCGGCAGGTCTGCCCGCGGCGCCGTAAGACGGCGCCCGTACCGACGACCATCCTCCCGCCGTCCCACCCCCACTACCGCTCCGTGTGGCGGACTGACGACCGGGGTAGGCAGCAACGCTCAGACCACCCACACGCATGCCGGGCGGGCCCCATGCGACTTCTCCGGCGGGCCTATCCAATCCTTCGCTTGACGGCACGGCCAGGCCGGTTCCTCTAGTCACGCTTCAGGTGGGGCCTGGGGATGGGTGTGCCGGCGTGAGCGCGTGTCCAGTGTGACGTCGCAGGACGTGACCCAAGACGGTGTCGACTCCACCGACCACCATCCCGCCTCCACTACCGCCGCATCTGACGGACCGACGACCGGGGTGGGCAGCACCCCTCAGACCACCCACCCGTATGCCGGGCGGGCCCATTCGCGTGCCCCCGGGCCGGAACGGATGGGCCCGTTCTCCTGGTCCTGGGTCTTGGGCGGCCTGGGGGATGGGGCTGCCGAGGCGGGCGCCAGGTGTCCGTAACAGCCGGCCGGGGGTCGGTGGCGGAATCACCCCTGAAATGCAGGTAGGCCATCCACACCGTGGATGGCCTACCTTGCACTACA